>NZ_JAMYUY010000027.1:0-67224 GCF_040323385.1 Mesorhizobium sp. M0045 | reverse complement strand
CTGACGCGATGGAACGAGGTCGTGACCCATCAAGCACCCTCGCCTTCGCGATTGGCGAAATCATCGACGACAGCCAATCTCCCCCCTTGCGGGGGAGATGTCCGGCAGGACAGAGGGGGGTACTGTCCCTCCGGCCTGTCAACCGATGGCAGCCACGCCCTCAAGCAGGTTCCGGGGTGCGAATGGGTTACGTCGAAAGTCGGCGATCCTTCCCACCCCCCTCTGTCCTGCCGGACATCTCCCCCGCAAGGGGGGAGATCGGCCATCACAAAAGCCTTCGCCAGCCTTGCACGCATTTCGACCTCCACCCTCACCGCTTTACCTCCCAGGTGGTGATGCGGGCGCCGGTGACCGGGTCCTTTCCGTCCTTCAATTGCACGCCTTGCGCCAGAAGCTCGTCGCGGATGCGGTCGGCCTCGGCCCAGTTCTTTTCGCGAATAAGACCGAGTCTTTCGTCTATACGCGCTCTGATACGATCCTTGGTGGGACCAACAGAGCCGTATGCGTCGAGGGTGTCGTCCTCCTCCGGAATGCTTGCGTGGGCGACGGCCTTGGTCTCAGTCACAGCTGGGACGCCACGTAAGAATTCATCTGGGGTGTGCTGCATAAGACCCAGAAGTTTTAGACCAGCCAAGACTCGGCCCGCATCATCCCCAGCTCCGTACTCAGATGAAGAAGCGGTGCGGAACGCATCGTATGTCTGCAAATCGTCGAGCAAATGCTCCAAAATTCGAGGTTCCGGTGTGGTTGGGTTCACGGGCCAGATTTCATCAAATCGACGGTAGAGTTTCGTAAGCAGCCTTTCCGCCTCTTCCAGCTTGCGCACGGAAAAGTCGATCGGCTCGCGATAATGCGTCATCAGCATCGCCAGCCTGAGCACCTCGCCCGGCCATTTGCGGCCGCCAAAGGTATCCGTCTCCAGCAATTCGGTGATCGAATAGAAATTGCCCAGGCTCTTGGACATCTTCTGCCCTTCGACCTGCAGGAAACCGTTGTGCATCCAAACCTTGGCCATCGTTTCGGTGCCGTGGGCGCAACGCGATTGCGCGATCTCGTTCTCGTGGTGCGGAAAGATCAGGTCGAGACCACCGCCATGGATGTCGAACACCTCGCCGAGATAGGCGGCCGACATCGCCGAGCACTCGATGTGCCAGCCCGGCCGACCCCTGCCCCACGGGCTGTCCCAGCCCGGCTCCTCGGGCGAAGACAATTTCCACAGCACGAAATCCTGCGGGTTCTTCTTATGCGCATCGACGGCGACGCGGGCGCCGGCCTGCTGCTCATCGAGATTGCGCTTCGACAACTGCCCATAATCCGGCATGGAAGCGGTGTCGAACAAGACTTCTCCAGCCGCGACATAGGCATGGCCGCGTTCGATCAAGCGTTGAATCAAGAAGATCATGTCGACTTTGCCGTCGGGCCTGGGCTCGACGAACTCGGTGGCGCGCGGCTCGACCGTCGGTTCCAGGCAACCGAGCGCCGCAACGTCCTTGTGGAACTGATCGGCGGTCTTTTCGGTGACCCGCCTGATCGCTTCGTTCAGCGACAGCTTGCCCGATGCAATTTCGCCGCCGAAATCGCGCAGCGCGCGAGCGTTGATCTTGTCGTCGACGTCCGTAATGTTGCGGACATAGGTGACGTGCGCTTCCCCGTAGAGATGGCGTAGCAAACGGAACAGCACGTCGAAGACGATCACCGGCCGCGCATTGCCGATATGGGCGAAGTCATAGACCGTCGGGCCGCAGACATACATGCGCACGTTGCGCGGATCGATCGGGAAGAAATCCTCCTTGCTCCGCGTTAGCGTATTGTAGAGGCGCAGGCTCTTCGATGCGTCAGACATACGTGCGTTCCCGGTGCGTTACTTTGGTTGAGCATGATCTTTGGGATCGTGCTCTGGATGAAGCCAGTTACGCCGAGGCGCAAATCGGGCTCCAGCCTGCTGGCCGGGGCGTTTGTCCAATCTTGGAGGAGATGAGGCGAAAACGTCCAGGACCAGCGCGAGGCTAGCCGATAATGCAAATGCCACAAATGGCGAAAGGCGTTTTCATGGCCGGCTTTATCGCCTTGCCCGGTGTTGCCGTCAAGTCGCTACCTTCGCCAAAAATATCGTTGGATCACAGGAAATGCGGCACTGAAACATTTTATTAAACATGTCGGCACTGTCATGAAACATTCGCCGGCTAGATCAGCAAGCGTCACGATTTGGTCGGATTCGGCCAGCAAACGCAGACACGAAGACGTTACTAGGGAAGAGAAGAATGCCCAAGCAGGAACCCAGCCGTGCCAAGCAACCGGCGCTCGCCAGCTATTACCGAGCGATCGGCCCGGCAGCAATCGTCGCCGCTCTTCTGCACACCGCGAAGAAGAAGAAGCCGGCACAGAAGATCGTCTCGCCGCGCGCTGCCTGAGAATGCGGTCGGGTGAAGATTGAGGCGCTCACGGCGAGCCAGTAACAGTAGCTTTTGCTAAAATAAACTCATCTGATTGTCGTTCGCGCCGGACTTCTGGCGCTTGACCTTCTCGAGCTCAGGCTCGACGACGCCCTTCTCCTGAATCTCTGGCCCGGTATTGGCGACCTTGTTGACGAGGTCGGAAACCGGGATCGCTTCGAAGAAATCGGGCTGGGCGGGTCTCAGCAGATCGGCCACGTCGCGCGGCTCGAGTGTGCGGCAATCCAGCCAGCGTGCAAAATCCTCGGGATGGATCACTACCGGCATGCGGTCGTGGATATGGGCAGTATCGGCATTGGCGTGGGCGGTCAGAATGGCGCCAGTGTCCATTTCCGAGCCGCCCGGCTCGGCATAGGTCTCAATCAGCCCGGCGAAGGCGACAAGCCCGCCCTGTCTTGGCCGCACCCAATAGGGCTGCCCTCTTCTGCCACCGGTCTGGTGCCATTCGTAGAATCCCGAAGCCGGCACCAGGGCGCGGCGATGGCGCATGGCAGCGCGAAACAACACCTTTTCCGAAGCCCCCTCGGAACGCGCGTTGAACAGCAGCGGGAAGTTACGCGTATCCTTCACCCAAGCAGGGATCAGGCCCCAGCGCACCAGAATCGAGCGGCGGTCGGGCAGGTTCGAGCCCGGCGCCTGCGTCAATCCGGCGAGCGCCATCAGCACCGGCTGCGTCGGCGCGATATTGTAGCGGGCCGGAAACTCCTCAAGTTCCGCCAGGCCGAGAAAGGCGGCGGTCTGGTCCGGAGTGGCTGTCAAAGCAAAGCGTCCGCACATGAATTCAGCTTTCGATTGGTGGCGTATGAAAGTGGCCATGGAACCTGCCTTTCGCAACCGCTAAAGCTGTTCGCCGACGGTCGGTCCACAACGGGCTGTGCCAATCGAGCGATCCGGAGCCATGGAAGCACGCAAGATCATTCCGGCAGTCTCGGCCTGCGTCGTGCGCGAGAACACGGTGCTGCTGGTCAAGCGGGCCAGGCCGCCCTCGCAAGGCCTCTATGCCTTTCCCGGCGGCAAGGTCGAAGCCGGCGAGACGCTGGAACAGGCAGCACGGCGCGAATTGCTGGAAGAGACCGGATTGCAGGCGCGCAGCTACCGGCCGCTGCGGGAAATCCACATCGACGGCAGCGGGGACGGACATCCGGTCGACTACTGGCTGACGGTGTTTGGGGCCGATTATGCCGGCGGCGAGGCGGTTGCCAGCGACGACGCCGAAACCGCGGCTTTCTATACGCTGGCCGAAATGATGGCGATGCCGCTCGCCGATGCAGTGTTTGAAATTGCCGACGATCTACTCGGTCCCAAAAAAGACGGCGAGACGTGAGCCAGAGAATCGCCTTGCAGGCGACAAATTGTTCCAGCACAAAGCCTCATGAGCCGCACGTCTTCGTTTCTCGCCGCATGCCTCGCCGTCAGTGTGGTCGTCGGTGCGCGCCCGGCGATTGCCGCCGAAGCACCGTTCGAGCCCGGGCTGATGCGGCTGGCGGAAGTGCTCGGCTCGCTGCATTTCCTGCGTAATCTGTGTGGCGAGAAGGGCGATCGGTGGCGAGCCGAGATGGAAAAACTGATCGCATCGGAAAATCCGAACCCGGAGCGGCGCGCCCGCTTCATCGCCAGCTTCAACCGCGGCTACCGGTCGTTCGGCGGCACTTATACGCAATGCACCGCCTCGGCGACGGAAGCCATCAGCCGCTACATGAAGGAAGGCGAGACGCTGTCTCGCGACATCGCTTCGCGCTACGGAAACTGACGACGGCAGCCGCTTTCCGGAAAAGCCGCATCAAGGGTCGGCGCCGTCGCGGTGGACGCGTTCGACACTTCCCCGCTTGCCTCGACTGAGGTCTTGGTGCAAACCTAATGTTGCACTTTTGCAACTATGTTAACGAAACGTTAGCGCGCAGATGTGAAATTAACTCAAACTGAAGGTTTCCGTCCCCTTGGCCGACCTAATCGGCTAAGTTTGAGACGGATCGGATGCAGGTTTGCTAGACGCGACGGAATTTGTAGACAGCGACCAAAAAAATGTCGCATTTACAGATACTTACTTGCGCCTGCGTGTAAAAGGGACAACTCAAGCTTGATCCCTGTCCAACGGATCACCGCTTGAAAGGGTGGACATCGCAATGGAACATGGCGTCAACGACATCGACGCGCTGGTCAGGGAAGAAAAGCGCCTGACTGCCGTGGAAAGCCACAGCGAAGCCTGGGCAGAAGGATTGTCGGCGGGGATCGAGCCTGAAATCATCGCCGAGGCAGCCCTCGAAACGGCATTCGGCGAAATGCTGCGCGCCAATGGCGAGACCTCGGCGCTTGCCCTGCTCGATCGCATGCGTGAAAAGGTGATTGCCGGGGCCTTCGAGCCCGAAAGACTGCGGCACTGATCCCGGTTCTTTGACGACGGCGCGCCGCCGGACATCATGTCCGGGCACATGGATGGGCTGGAACCAGGGAGTAGCAGGCGGTGAATTTTTCGATATCAGGCAAGCCACGCGGCCTGGTCCTCGGCATTTGGCTTACTGCTTCCTGCGCCACAATTCCCCTTGCACTGTTTCTTGCGAGCAGTCCCGCTCACGCCCTCAGCGAGATCAAACGCGAAGACCTGCCCTCGCCGGTGACGCCGCCGCCGGACGGCGACATGTCGCCGTCTGGAAGTACCGTCCCGATGCCCGGCCCACTCGGCACGGTACCACCTCCAGCCCGCCAGCCGACTCCGTCCGAGGAGCCAGAGCAAACCGAACCGAAAGGGCCAACGGACGATGGCGGGATGGCCAATCCGCATGTCGATCCGGACGCGCCTGTGCCCGAAGTCGTCTACGACCTGGCCAAGTTGCCGGAACCGGTGAGGCGCATGCACGATCTGATCGTCGAGGCGTGCAAAAGCGGCGACATCGAAAAGCTTCGGCCGCTGATCGGCACGGGAGACATGATGACCCAATTGTCGCTGGGTGACATCGAGGGCGACCCGATCGCCTTCCTGAAGGGCCTTTCGGGCGATACGGAAGGCCAGGAGATCCTCGCCATCCTGGAAGAGGTGCTCAGTGCCGGTTATGTCCATGTCGATGCCGGCACGCCGCAGGATCTCTATGTCTGGCCCTATTTCTTCGCCCTGCCGCTGGACAAACTCGATGCCAGGCAGCGGGTCGAGCTGTTCAAGATCGTCACCGCCAGCGACTATGACGATATGAAGCAGTTCGGTGCGTACATCTTCTATCGAGTCGGCATCACGCCGACCGGACAATGGACGTTCTTCGTTGCTGGGGATTGAGTGGCTTAGTCTGGCCCTTATGAGGCAGGGAGCTTAGCCCGCCAACGCCTCGCAAAACTCCACCGCCCTGCCCTGGCTCGGCGCGACGATCTCGCCTTCCCACATCACGCGCCGGCCGCGAACGATGGTGCCGACCGGCCAGCCGGTCACCTGCCTGCCGTCATAAGGCGTCCAGCCGGCCTTGGAGCCTTGCTGGGCGTTGGCGATGGTCTCGCGGCGCTTCAGATCGACGATGGTCAGATCGGCATCGTAGCCGGCGGCAATACGGCCTTTCCTGGCGATGCCGAAAATACGCTGCGGGCCGTGGCTGGTCAGGTCGACAAAGCGCTGCAAGGTCAGCCGGCCGGCGTTGAGATGGTCCAGCATGATCGGCACCAAAGTCTGCACGCCGGTCATACCGGACGGCGACGCCGGATAAGGTTTTGCCTTCTCGGCCAGCGTGTGCGGCGCATGGTCGGAGCCGAGGACATCGACAACGCCTTGCGCAATGCCCTGCCAGATCCCCTCGCGATGACGCGTGGCGCGCACCGGCGGGTTCATCTGGATCAACGTACCGAGCTGCGCATAGTCATCGGCGCTCAGCGTCAAATGATGCGGCGTCGCCTCGCAGGTCGCGACATCCTTATGCTGTTCGAGGAAGCCTATCTCCTCGGCGGTCGAGATGTGCAGCACATGGATCCGGGCGCGAACCTGGCGCGCGATACGCACAAGGCGCTCTGTGCAGCGCAATGCAGCGATCTCGTCGCGCCACACCGGATGTGAGGACGGATCGCCCGCGATACGCTCGCCAAGCCGCTCGCGCAGCCGGAACTCGTCCTCGGAATGAAAGGCGGCGCGGCGGCGTGTGTTCCTCAGGATCGAGGCAACGCCTTCGTCGTCCTCGACCAGCAGGTCGCCGGTGGACGAGCCCATGAACACTTTTATGCCGGCCGCACCCGGCAGCCGCTCGAGATCGCCAACGTCTTTTGCATTGTCGCGGGTCCCGCCGACCCAGAAGGCAAAGTCGCAATGCATGCGGCCGGTGGCACGCCGCACCTTGTCGACAAGGGTTGTCTCGCTGGTGGTCAGCGGATTGGTGTTCGGCATCTCGAAGACGGCGGTGACGCCGCCAAGCACCGCTGCGCGGGAGCCCGTCTCCAAATCTTCCTTGTGCTCCAGTCCCGGCTCGCGGAAATGCACCTGACTGTCGACGACGCCCGGCAGGATATGGAGCCCGTGGCAGTCGATCGTCTCGCCCGCCGATGCCTGGCGGAGGTCGCCGATGGCAGCGATGCGCCCACCATTGATACCGACGTCGCGAAAACCCTCGCCGTCGTGATTGACCACGGTGCCGCCTGTCAGGATGAGATCGTAGAGGGGGGCCATGCGGATCCGGTCTCTTGCGGGGGAAGTGCCAGCGGCTTACGTAATGACCGATAGTTTTGCAAGATCAGGCTCGTTTTCCCACCATGCCCTTTGCCTCGCTCAGAGATCGCGCACTCGTTTCCGTATCCGGACCGGATGCCGAACACTTTTTGCAGAACATCCTGACCACCGACCTAGACGCGCTCGGCCGCGGCGAAGCAAAGCCCGGCGCCTTACTGACGCCGCAAGGCAAGATCCTTTTCGACTTCCTGATCTCGCGCGCTGACGAAAATATTTTCCGGCTCGAATGCCGTGCTGAGACCATCGATGACTTCATGCGCCGGCTGACGCTCTACAAGTTGCGCGCCAAAGTCGAAATTGCCAAGGCAGATCGGTCGGTTGTGACCGTCGTATGGGAAAGCCATTCAACTGCCTCGCAATTTGAATCCGCACCGTTTGCCGATGCGCGGTTTGTCGATGCTATCGTCACGCGCTTCTATGGTGGCGCCGCAGACAGCGGCGACCTTGCCGCATGGCAAGCCTTTCGCATCGCCAATGGCATTGCCGAAAGCGGCAGCGACTATCAGCTCGGCGACGCGTTTCCGCATGATGTGCTGCTCGACGAGATCGGTGGCGTCGGCTTCAAGAAAGGCTGCTACGTCGGCCAGGAGGTCGTCTCGCGCATGCAGCATCGCGGCACTGCCAGGCGCCGGGTGTTGATCGTCTCGGCCGAACGCCCCCTGCCCACTTCGCGCGCAGAGTTGGCCGTGGCGGGGCGACCAGTCGGCACGCTTGGCTCGACCGCCGGCACGACAGGCCTTGCCATTGCCCGCATCGACCGGGTCAAGGCAGCGCTCGACGCCGGCCTGCCGATCCTGGCTGACGACGTCGCCGTGTCGCTCGCCATCCCGTCCTGGGCGAAATTCAGCTTTCCGCAGGAAGCCGTTGGCGCGGAGGACGCCTGATGGCGGCCGACCGCGCCGGGGCGCCGCCGCGTGCCTGGCAACGTATGCTGTCCGGCCGCCGGCTCGACCTGCTCGATCCCTCGCCGCTCGACATCGAGATCTCCGATATTGCCCATGGCCTTGCCCGCGTCGCACGCTGGAACGGCCAGACCAGAGGCGATCACGCCTTTTCGGTCGCCCAGCATTCACTGCTGGTCGAAACACTTGTCGGCGAACTGATGCCGGATGCCGACGCCGACGCGCGGTTGGCGGCGCTGCTGCACGACGCGCCGGAATACGTCATCGGCGATATGATCTCGCCGTTCAAATCCGTGATGGGCGGCAGCTACAGGGATTGCGAGATCAGGCTGCAGCGTGCCATCCATCTGCGCTTTTCACTGCCTGCCGAACTCGACGCGGGGCTGCGCAAGGAAATCAAGCGAGCGGATCAGATCGCCGCTTATTTCGAAGCAACGCTGCTTGCGGGTTTTTCGACGGCGGAGGCGACCGAGTTCTTCGGCAGGCCGCGCGGTTTCAACGCCGAGCGCTTCGATGTCACGCCGCGCTCGGTGACCTGGGCGCAGAATGCCTTTCTCAAACGGTTTGCGGCAATCGAAAAGTCGCGACGCCAGACTGCCGTTCCAGCCGGCTGAAAACGGTAAATTAACCGGCAGGGACAACAGTGCCGTGGTTAACCATGGTCCATAGGCTTGCCTCATGCCCGTTGCCGGTATCAAGGCTGGTTCATCCGTCCGCCGACGGAGGGCCAAAGGCGTTGGTCTGCCGCGACGGATCGAAGACGAGCTACGCGAACAGAACGAGCGTTTTTCGGCAGCGATCGAGAACATGTCGCATGGCCTGTGCATGTTCGATGCCGATGAGCGGATGATCATCTGCAACAGGAACTACATCAGCATCTTTCGCCTCGACGCCGAAGTGGTGCGGCCCGGCATCCGGTTTTTCGACATCCTCCAGCACAGCGTGGATATCGGCATCGCCTCGCAAAGCGCCGAGCAACTCTATGCCATCCGCAAGCCCTATATCGACCAGGCAAAACCTTCCACCTATGAGGAAACGCTTGCAGACGGGCGCATCGTCAACATTTCGCACCGGCCGCTGGCGTCAGGTGGCTGGGTCTCGATCTACGAGGACATCACCGAGCAACGGCGCGCCGAGCAGGAGTTGAAAGAGCAGCACCGCCGTTTCGACGCAGCACTTGCCAACATGTCGCAAGGCCTTTTGATGTACGATGCGGACGGCAAGCTGATCGTGCGCAACGAACGTTTCCTGGAACTTTATCATGTCAGGCCCGCCGACTTCCCGCTTGGCATGAGCCACCGTGATGCGTTCAAGCGGCTGCTGGAACTGGGCATTTATACAAAGCTCGACCCCGACAGCGAAATCTCGCAAATCGAAGCCTGCCTGCGGGCGGGGAAAACACACATAACGCATCGTCATCTCGCCGACGGCAGGACGCTGTTGGTTGCGCGCCGGCCGATGAGCGGCGGCGGCTGGGTCGCGACGTTCGACGACGTCACCGAGCGCAGGCGTGTGGAAGAGCGCATGACCCATCTTGCGCACCACGACACACTGACCAACCTGCCCAATCGCTCGATGCTTCGCGAACGGCTCGACCAAGCCCTGAGCGAGACGAGAGACGGATCGCTGGCGATATTCTCGCTCGACCTCGATCACTTCAAGGCAGTCAATGATACTTGGGGTCACCCCGCCGGCGACTGGCTGCTGAAATGCGTGGCCGAACGGCTGCAACGGTGCCTGCGCAATGAAACGGACGTTGTCTCCCGCTTCGGCGGCGACGAATTCGTCATCATCCTGTTCAATCTCAAAAGCCCGGGCGACGCGGAAAAGCTGGCCAAACGCATAGTCGAGATCATCGGAAAGCCGTTTCGCGACAAGAGACACGACATGCGTGTCGGCATCAGTCTCGGCATCGCGCTGTTTCCGAATGACGGCAAGGACGCCGAGACTTTGCTGAAAAATGCCGATATGGCGCTCTATCGGGCAAAGAGCGAAGGGCGCAACCTCTACCGCTTCTTCGAACCGGCCATGGACGCGATGGTGCGGGCCCGCCGGGCGCTCGAAATCGATCTCAGGGCAGCGCTGTCGCGCCGCGAATTCGAGCTGGATTTCCAGCCGATCATGAACATCGCCTCCGGCGAAATCGTCGGTGCCGAAGCCTTGATGCGCTGGCGATCGCCGGTGCGCGGCCTGGTGCGGCCGGACGACTTCATTCCGGCCGCCGAGGAGACCGGGCTGATCGTGCCGCTCGGAGAATGGGCGCTGCGAAAAGCCTGCACGACCGCGGCAGGCTGGGCGGCTTGGCGCATCGCAGTCAATGTCTCCGCCGTGCAGATCAAAAGCGGTACCTTTGCCCGCAGCGTCATTTCGGCACTGGCGTTCTCGGGCGTGCCGGCCAACCGACTTGAACTGGAAATCACCGAAACGGTGCTGATGGACGAGAGCGATCTGGTGCTCAAGACACTCAGGCAGCTACGCGATCTGGGCGTCCGCATCGCGCTGGACGATTTCGGCACCGGCTATTCCTCGCTGGGCTACCTCAGGCGCTTTCCCGTCGACAAGATCAAGATCGATCGCTCGTTCACCCGTGACATCGACAGTCGCGATACCGCGGCGATCGTGCGCACCATCATCGGGCTTGGCGCACAGCTGGGCATCACCGTCACCGCCGAAGGTGTCGAGACCGAAGCGCAGCTTGAATTCCTGCAAAAGGAGGGTTGTGTCGAGGCCCAGGGCTATTTGATCGGCGTGCCGTCAAAGGCGTCGGACATCAATCGGCTGCTGAGGTCGAGCGCGACGATCCGGCAGTCCGGCTAAGTGCGACAGTCTCGCGGAAGCGCGGGCAACCGGCTTGGATCTCCTTGAGATGACGCTCGATTCGCGTGTTAATTCCTTGATAGAGAAGGCGGAATTCAGGTGTGGCGAACCAGGAGGTTCCTTGCCGGGTCAGAGGTGCCCGCTCAATGCCTCAACCATATCCTTGTTCGTCGCCACAGGAACAATCTCGAATTCGACCAGATCGGCCCATTCGATGACCCACCGCTGCAGGAGCGTGATGTCATCGGCCTCCACCAGCAGGAAGCAGCGGCTCATATCCGCTGCGATCCAGCTGTGGTGCACGAGAAGCGCGTCCGGCTTCAGGCGGCCCTGGTCGCGGAAACGGCGGTAGATCTCCTTGCGGTCGCAGCCGCGAAAATCCTCGGTTACGAAGAACAGCATCTTTTTCCCCTCAGTTCGGATATTATCGCCCCGGCCGGTCCAGCCGCTCCAGGAACCACTGCGTCAGCCGCACCCAGACCTCGTCCTTTTCGCCAGAGTCTTCCCAGCCGTGGTCGAGGTTGGGGTTGTCGTTGACCTCAATGACGAAGACGCCGTCCCTGGTTTCCTTGAGGTCGACGCCGTAGAGGCCGTCGCCGATGCAACGCGCCGCGCTCACCGCCGTCTCGACGACATGGGCCGGCGCTTCCTTCAGGGTGAAGGTCTTGATGCCGCCCTGATCGGGCTTGCCGTTGGCCTTATGATTGACGATCTGCCAATGTTTCTTGGCCATCAGATAATGGACGGCAAACAAGGGTTGGCCGCCGAGGACACCGACGCGCCAGTCATATTCCGTCGGAATGAATTTTTGCGCGATCAGGAGGTCGGAATCCTCCAGCCATTCGGTTGCAAGCGACTTCAACTCTTCGAAAGTGCCGCATTTCTTGACGCCGCGCGAAAACGAGGAGTCCGGGATCTTCAGCACCAGCGGGAAGCCCAGCGTCTGCGCCGCAAGTTCCAGGTCCGAGGTGCCGGCTATCATCACCGTTGGCGGCACCGGTACCTTGTTGTAGGTCATCAGCTCGTTGAGATAGACCTTGTTGGTGCAGCGGATCATCGACAGCGGATCGTCGATGACCGGCATGCCTTCCTGCTGGGCGCGGCGGGCAAAGCGGTAGGTGTGGTTGGAGATCGAGGTGGTCTCGCGGATGAACAGCGCGTCGTAGTTGGCGAGCTTGGCCAGATCCCGCTTGGTGATCGGCTCGATTTCGACGCCCATCTTTTCAGCGATCTTGGCCCAGTGGCGCAGCGACGAAATCTCCGACGGTGGCAGTTCCTCATGCGGATCGACCAGAGTGGCGAAAGTGTAGCGCGCCGGCGTGCGGCCCTTGGTGTCGCGCCACTCGCGGTTGGTGTAGGTCTCCAGGCACTGGAGAAAGTGCGTTTCCTCGTCCTCGGTCATCCTGGCCAGGGGATGGAACCCGATCTTGCGGATCGAGGCCCATTCGGCGCTGTCCCTGATGTGGACCTCGAGCGCCGGGGCACGGAACCAGTCGAACAGAAGTTTTGCGAAGCGGTCCCAGATCCTGGATGGTCCGATGCCGAAGAAGATGCAGACCTTCTGGGGAAAAGCGCCACCCAGGTCCTTGCGGCACTTGTTGAGTGCGAGTTCGAGTTCCGGCAACGCGTGCTCATAGAGCTTGCGCTCCGACAGGTCGATCATCGTTTCGACCGTCGGGATGACCTTATGGCCGCGCGAACCAGCAAGCAGCGACGCGTAATAGCCGCGGCTCTGGTAGCCGTAATTGTTCGACAGGTTGATGACCTTCGGCCGCTGACCGCGAAACAGTGCCGGATGGGCAAGGTAGTCGCGATTGGTGATGATCTTGTGCGGCGTCGCCACTTGGTCGAGATCGTTCTGCCGGCCGGTAAGGATGACCCAGGTCATTGGCTATCGCGCTTTCCGAGAGTGATGGCGGCGCGCAATCCGTCGCGGCCGAATTGCGCCATGTTCATGAAGATGCCGTAAGGCACGGGAATGTTGGCAGCATCGAGGATCGTCTCCTGCCGCTCGTCCTCGACCCAGGGGTCGTGGATCAGGATATGATCGCCGTCGTCACCGATGGCCAATACCCAGTGCGGAACCTTCTTGCCGAACATCAGGAAGCCGCTGATCAGGACCAGCACCAGTTTTCCCTCTGCGATCGCGGTGCGAATGTCGTCAAGCCCGAATGAACGGTAATTCACCGGGATGCTGTAAAGTTCCGCGCGGCGGCGAAAGTCGACCTGCGCCAGCTCCATGACGCGGCGCTTGTCCTCGCTGCGCACCGACTGCAGGAACAGCGCGCCGTAGAAGGAGACATAGATCTCAGCAGCAAGCCCGCTCTCATAGCCGGCGACGGCAAGCCCGAACGGTTCGCAGCCGCCCGGCCCCGACATCATGAAAACGGTCGTCGCCTCACGCCACAGCCTGATTTCCATCACCGGATCCGGCACGAATCCGGGGCCGAAGTAAGCCATCGCCATCATCAGGCAGCATGGTCCGCAAGTGAATTCGCAAGTTTGCTGATAAAACGGCACTTCGGTGGCCACCGGAATGTCGCCGCGCAAGGTCTTTTCATAGCGCAGCGCCGTGGCGCCATCCTCGTAATAGTCCGGCTCGCGGCCGATCTTGCGGTAGCCGCTCTGCTCGTAGATCTGGATCGCGCGCGGGTTGTCCTCGCGGACTTCCAAACGAAGCATCATGCGGCCGTGCTCGAAAGCGGCGGCCTCGGCCTCTTCCAGCAGCAGCCGGCCAACGCCACGGCCGCCGAAAAATGGACCAACGGCGATCGAATAAAGCCTCGCGACGCCGCTGCCCTTGCGAAACAGCACGACTGCATAGCCGGCGACGCGGCCATCGCTTTCGCCAACCAGCAGCTCGGCGGTGTCGCGTTCGATCAGTTGGCGAAAGGAGCGGCGAGAAATGCGATCGCTCGAGAAAACGGCTTTTTCGATGGCGGCGAGGTCATCGACGTCGGACGCGCGGGCCTTGCGAATCTCGGCAGGCATGCGGGCTCAGAAAACCTCGATTGGGTTGTGGAAACGGCCCTAGTCTAAACATCGGTCACACCAGCCGAAGTGCCAGCATTCAGCAAGCGCTATCGCACCTCGATTAGGGCCGAATTGTGACAGTTTTGACGGCAGGCAGGTCGCGCAAAGGCTTTGAACGACCTCCGTGTTTAGGCAACGGCGCGGCTCCGGAAGAGCGAGAGCCTGCTCAGCTTTGCAAGCCCGCCAAAAGCTGGCTATAGGCGCTCTTGGCCACTGCGGCCAGTTGCTCGCGCGGCAGCGAGCCGACGACGGCGCAGCCATAACCCTTGTCCAGCCAATAGACGGCCTCAGGACCATCGTCCTCCCCATAGGTGCCCTTGGCCTTGGCTGCCGATTCGGCGGTGACGAAGAGCGATATGCGCTCGCCCTTGACGTCCTCGTAAAGCAGCATCGCGGCCTTGCCCTGGCCGGCGGGCAGCAGCCGGCCACCGACCAGTTGGAATCCTTGCGCCGCCAGATCCGGCGCGACGAGCTTCAGACCCACCTGGTTCGACAACCAACTCTGCAAATGATCCTTGTCGCTTGCCGGCACTTCCACCGCATGCCGCGTTTCGGCGGCATAGATGACGTGGGCGGCGATCGCCTCTTCGGCAAGTTGGTCCTCGGCGGTATTTTCCAGGCCGAGGCGGCCGATGCCGGCAAGGTAGCCGCCAGCACCGCCAATCGCCAGGATGGCGGCAGCGGCGGCCGCAAGCCACCAACGCGAGCGCGACGGCGATACTCTGACCACCGGCGCCTCGCCAAGCACCACCTTGCTCAACCGCACCGGCACGGGTTCGTCCAGCACGCCATTAAAGGCTGCGCGCAACGCTTCCCGGTCGGCGGCGTAGCGTGCGCTCTTGGCCTTCATCTCGGCATTGGCCTCGAGCCATGCCTCATAGGCCGTCCGCTCGTCGCCCGGCAACTCGCCATCGAGAGCCATGTGGATGTCGCGTTCGGAGAAATCGCGCCGGCTCATTTCTCAACGATCCTTATCGAGCGGCGGCGCGCGGTATCATCCAGCAGCGCTCGCAGTTCGTCACGTCCGCGCGCGATGCGCGACATCAAAGTGCCGGCGGGCACTCCAAGGATGTTGGCGGCTTCGGCATAGGAAAACCCTTCGATGGCGACCATCACAAGTGCCGCGCGCCGGTCAGGGCTGATCGCCTGCAGCGCGTCGACGATCTCGCGCGAGGCGATGCTCTCGACCTGCTCGGCGGGTGCTGCCTGCGCCTCGCTTGTCTCGAGCGGCAGCATCGCCGCCTCGCCGCGCCGGTTCACCTTGCGCATCTGGTCGATGAACAAATGGTGCATGATCGTAAACAGCCACCTCCTGGGGCTTTCTCCTGTCTGCCAATTGTCGAGCCGCACAAGCGCCCGCTCGAGACAATCCTGGACGAGATCGTCGGCGGAATCGCGGTCGCGCAACAGCGAGCGTGCATAGCGGCGCAGACGCGGTATTTCACCCAGGATTGCTGCCTTCTTTTCGTCCATGACCGCTGGTTCTGGAGCCCCTGTCCGTGGTGATTGAACGCGCCTTTGCAGCGCGGCGCAAGCGGCCAGCGCGAAGCGGTCCGCCGCCCCGGTCACCCAAGCAACTGAATAACGCTGCCGGTGGCAGGTTTATTCCTGGGTTGCATCCGAAAGTTGAAAGAAATGCGTGGTGACGAATAGCGGCGCGTCGACAAACGTCAGTCTTCCCGCATCTCGGCTGTGAATTTCTTCATATCGAAGTCAGGATTGGGCAGGCCCATCCTCACCGCCTCGGCTTGCAGCCTGGCAATCCGGTCGCGAAGCGACACATTGGTGCGACTGCGTTCGAGTTCGTGCAAAGCGCGGTCCGCACCGCCTCCGTTTTGCTTGGAGCGTCCGTCTGGCGCTGCAACATAGTCGCTGAAGCATCCACTTCGGGGCCTCGTATATAGAGTGCCATTTGATCCTATGTCTCCCTTGCTGCGGGTCAGCGGCCGCAGTACTATTCAATCACACGCACCGCTCTATTTACTATATTTGAAGGCACCGTTAGACCGAGCTTTCTCGCGGTCTGCAAGTTCACCACCAATTCGTGCTGGGACAAAGTCTGAATTGGTATGTCGCGGGGGCTCTTGCCATCAAGAATCTTCTTCGCGCACAGCGCCATGTGATATGTTGCGCTTCGCAAGCTGGTGCCGTAGCAGAACAGACCTCCCGCATCGATCTGCTCCCGCGCGAAGATGGTTGGCAAGCGACGCGCAAGGGCAAGCTCCGCGATTCTTGCGCGGAGTGCTGCAATGATCGGCTCCTCGAGGACGATGAGCGCTTCGACCAGCTCGCGATCCATCGCTGCAAAAGCGCCGTCAAGATCGGGCTGAGGCCCTATAATGCGGAGAACCTGCGGGTTCAGCCCAAATTCTTGTATTGCCCCAGCATTGGAGGCTGACAGGCAATCGGACACCCCCTGATCGCTCAAGATCGCGATGCGGGAGAGCGCTGGTAAGACGGCTCGCAACAACTCGACATGCGTCCGCGCCTGGTTTGGATCGAAGCTGGTTACTCCTGTCATGTTGCCGCCGGGCTTCTCCAGGCTTGCGGCGAGGCCATCACTGACCGGATCGACGACGACAGAATAAACGACGGGGAGCTCCGTTGTCGCCTTTTGGACCGCACGCGCGGTCACCGCCCCGATCACGGCGATAAGGTCGACGTTCAGCCTAACCAGTTCCGTCGCCAGGGTGGGAAGCCTGCCCAAATCACCATTGGCCGATCGCTGCTCAAACCGAATGCTCCGGCCTTCGGCAAATCCCAGTTCTCTCAGCCCCTCCTTGAAGCCTTCGATTGGTCCCCCAGGGCCTGCCGTGATGATGCCGATCGTAGCTATGTCGTTTATGAGCAACGCGCTGTCCTCCAGGCTGGACCTTCTTGCAGTGGACGACCTAATTTACCTCTCTCGCCGCCCTTGTCAGCAGCCGCTGATAAAACAGGCCGATGCCGATGAGCACCGCGCCGAGGCCGATGAAGGACAGCGCCCGCAACACGCCTTCCAGTTCCGACATGTCGAAGATGAAGACTTTGAGCACGGCGATCGAGATCAGCGCTGCCGACGCTATGCGCAGCACCTGGGACTTCAGCCAGACACCGGCGGTGAGCAGCACCACGCCGATTACCAGCCACAGTGCCGAATAGGTATAGGTCTCAAGCTGGCCGAGACCGCTCCACAGCCCGATGAACTCACCCTTGAACAGGCGCCTGACCGACAGCGTGGCATAGGCAAAAGCGAGCACCGCCGCCACCACCGCCAGCATCGCCGCATACCATTGCGGCCGCTTGTCACGGCAATGGAGTGCCAGTGCGCCTGCCGCGACCGCCGGCAAGAGGTAGGCGAGGAACAGAAGGTTGAACACCGGAATGCTGCCGGTCGATTCATCGGTCAGCAACGGGTTCAACGCCAGAAAATGCTGGAGGACGATGAAGGCGACCGAGACCACGCCCGCTGCAATCGAGCCGTAACGCAGCACCTGACTTGGCGAGCGCATGTCGATAGCGACCAGGATGGCACCGGCACCGATGGCGATCAGCGTGTAGATCGCCTGTTCGGCCAGCGTCGCAGCAGCCGTATCGATGACGCCGCCATGCATGGCATGGCGCACCAGCATGGCGACGGTGAGCAGGCAAAACAGCGCGGCGCCGGCCTCCATGGCAAGGCGCGGTCGGCCATTGGTGGTTCGGGCAAGCTGCCAGGCGGCAAAACCGAAAGCGAGCGCCGGCACCCCATATCCAAGCAGCAGCCAGTTGAACACCGGCGTCTTCGACAGGAACTCGGCACCGACGATGGTCGGGTCGAAGGCAGCGCGACCAAGCACTGCAATCACCGCACCAACGGAAATCCATCCAAGCACCGGATAGCTACGCCAGCGCGTCGCCAGCGCTGGCACGGCGGCGGCTGCTCCGAGCAGGATGGTTGTCCAGCCCGAACCAAAGGCCATGTGCAGCATCAGCAGGCCGGCAATCGCCGCCCCGCCGAGCGCGAAGGAGACGGCAGCGCCGCCGGTCAGCGGCGGCGCTTCGCCGCGTGCTATCCATTCGCCGCCGGCAGCGAAGACCCCGACCAATACGGCTGCAACCGCCGCATAAGCAAGGTCACGGTCGAGATTGCCGAAGGTAGACCAGAGCGCCAGCAGGATGACCAGTGGCGCGACAGCGCTCCAGGCCGCCCACGTGGCGGCGCGCAGCCAGCCATGGGCCGCAAAACGGCGCGCTGCCCAAAAGCCGATGCCGATGAAGACCAGGCCGAGAACGATGCCGACCCTGAGCATCAAGGCATCGGACGCCACAACCGGCATGCCGTCGACGCCAAGAGCGCCGCCCGAAAAATCGGAAGCGATCGTGGTCGGCGGAATGATGCCGAGATAGACCAGCACAGTCGCCAGCCCGGCGGCGTGCAGCAGTGCCAGCGCCCGCGGCCGATAGAGCGCCACCGCCACCAGGGCTGCGACAAGGGCGGCACCCGGCAATGCACCGCGGATGGCGGCGAAGGCCGGATCGACGAACAGGGCCAGCGCCGAAAGCCCGACGAAGAAGCCCGGCGCGATCGACGGCCAATCGAAGCCGCTGCCGGCGACCGCTTCGTCGCGGCGGCCAAGCCAGACGAAGGCGAGCACGGCCAGTGTCACCCCGTCGATAAAAAGGATGACGGAAAGGTTCGTCCCCGGTGCTTCGGTCATGTAGAAGATGGTCCAGATGCCGGTGGCGACGAAGGCTGCGGCCATCAAAAGCCTCCAGTCGCGGATACGGGCGATGACGCCGGCGGTGACGAGCACGATCGCCAGATAGCCGAACAGCGCCCACGGATTGGGCGCCTGCGAGGCGACCAGCAGCGGCGTCACCATGGCACCGAGCAGGCCGACGCCGGCCAGCGCCTGACCGTGAACCAGGCTTGCCGCGATCGTCGCCACCCCGATGGCGCCGAGCAGCGTGAAAGCGAGCGTCGGGCCGATAAAGCCGTAAATGCTGTACGCGGCGTAGACGGTACCGAACAAAATGAAGGCGCCGGCCGCCGTCAGGATTGCCGGGATATAGGCACCGGCGGCACCTTGCACCGGCACCCTGAAGCCGGTGCGCCGGATGAACTCGCCGCCGGCGACCAGCACCAGCCCGAGTGCCGCCGCCATGGCGAGCCGCACGCGTGGCCCGAAAATGCCGGCCTCGATGGTGTAGCGGATCAGGAACAGGCCGCCCAGCGCCAGCGCGATGCCGCCGACCCAGACCGCCCAGCGAGTACCGAGAGCCGTTTCGACGTCGGACTGGCGAGCTGGCTTCGCCGCGGCCGCCGGTTGCGCCGACTCCGGCGCGGATGGCGCCGCGGTATCGGCCTCGGCCTCTGTGGCTGATGCGACCGCTGCGGTCCCTGGCGATGCCAGGTCGGCTGCGGCCGCAAGCGGTATTGCGGCATCCGCCGGTTTGCTGTCGTTTGCAGCCGGTTCCTTGGCTTGCGGCGGCAGCGCAGGCGTGCCCGAAAGCACAAGGCTGCGCAAGGCGCCAAGCTCGCGCTCGATCAGGCCGATACGGCTCTGCTGGCGTGAAATGATGACGAACAGCGCGATGATGGCGACGAGGCCAATCAGGCTTTCAAACATGGCGGTTCCCCCAAACCAGGCCAGTTGTCACTGACACTCAATGTTCAGTGACATTCAAATGCGGCGGCCAAACGGCCGGTCCATTCAACGTGCCACCAGATTGGCCGCCGGAAAGATCGAGCATGTTTCAGCGCCCAAAGCCAGCAGCTTGCCGTTGACATCCTTCAGCGCCGCTTCCGAAACCGCCAGCGTGCCGCCCTTGTGCCAAGGCCGAGCGGCGAAACGTTGCCGGGACAAGGTTCAACGTCGCTCATCTGGTGGTCTCCCCGGCGGTTTCTGCGGCGCTCGCCTTGCCGGATTCATGGCCGGGTGATTGATGCCTGCGCAAGGCGGCGAGAAACCCGGCGCGGGCGCCGGGAGGCTCGATGCCGCGCGGTTCGTAGACATGGCGGGTCAAAAAGAAGCCGGTCAGCCGGAAGGCGTCCTCGATCGCCGCCGGATCGGCGCGCAACCCGGAGCCGCGCTGCAGGAAGGCAGGCAGCGCCAGCATCTTGTCGCGCCACGGCGCGCCCGCCGCGCGCGACACGGCGCGGCCGGATTTCGGCGAGACATAGGCAAGGTCCTGCCTGGTGCCGGTCGCCGCACACTGGCTGAGATCGAGGCCAAAACCGAGTTCGTCGAGGACCAGCAGCTCGAAGCGGGCCACCAACTCGCCGGCGGCATCGGCATCGTCGAGATGAGCGATCATCACCGCAAGCGTCTCGTAAAGGCCGCCATGGGCGTCACGCTCGGGCAGAAGACGCAGATGTGCGGCCATCGTCTGCAGGCCGTAGACGGCAACGGCGCTGTCCATCAACCGGGCGGCGTTCATCTCGATCGCCTCGACCTGGAAGGTGCCGAGATGCTCGTCGAGCCGCGCCCGCCACAACAGGTCGACGCGATTGCCGGGCTGCAAGACCGGCTGCTGTTTGCGCGAACGGCCGCCGCGCACGAGGCCGAGATGGCGGCCATGCACGCGCGTCATCACCTCGAGAATGGCGCTGGTTTCGCCATGCTTGCGGGTGCCCAGAATGATTCCCTCGTCGCGCCATTCCATGACGAGAGCTTGTCACCGGTTGGATGGCGAAATCAAGATGAGCGACTTATCCGCCGCAAACCAAAACGGCCCGTAGCGTATCGCTACGGGCCGTTTCTGCGAGATCGTCGTTTGATCAGAACGAGCGCTGGAAGCGGAAGATGCCGCCGATCGCGTCGGCATCGTCGGCATCCAAATTGTCGTAATAATCGACTTCGGCGGTGATCGTGTAGCCAGGAACGATGGTGTAGGCGACATTGGCCGCAACAGCGAAGTCTTTGTCGTCGGTATAGGAGACCTGGGCGTTCAACGAGGTCTTCTTGTTGACGGCATAGCTGCCGCTGCCCCAGACGGCAAAGTTGCCCGCCCACGGCTTATAGAAGTTCTTCGCGACGTTGTCGTCGCTGCCGTAACCTGCCATCACGAACAGGGTCAGGTCAGTAATCGGCTTGACGTCGAGGCGAGCTTTGCCGGCCCATTCTTCCGACGTACTATTATGGCGCCGACCGCGGTGATCGCACCCCAGTCGCCCTTGTATTTAACGCCTATAGGCAGGGTGTATGACGGAGAGACGACGAACGGGAACGCTGGACGACCGCCGTGTCGGCAGGCGTTCCAACCGGTCTGACTGGCCGGTTCTGCATGAAATATCGGAAATTTCTCAGAACCCGCTCAGGATTTCGGGTAGCGCGGCTGCCAATAAGAAACGGGTCGACCGAGGTGGTCGGCGCATAGCCTCCCGGAATGTTTCGGCCGGCTGTTCAAGATGTAAGTCGACCGATTGGGCAGCCCGGCGACCTCTCATTGTCATCTGCCCGTGAGAGGCCCGACATGACTTCTTTCCTGCGCCTGGTGCGGCAGCATCAGTTGGCTGCCTTCTTTTCGTTGACGCTTGCCCTGACCTGGTTTGCCTTCATCCCATTCTACCTGTCGAATGGCGATAGCATTCCCTGGTTTACCTTCGGCCCGATGGTGTCCGGATTCGTCATCGCCGCTCTTTCCGGAGGCTGGGCTTCGGTCAAGGCCATTCTCGCTTCCATGGTGAAGTGGCGGGTATCTCCGCTATGGTATCTGGTGGCATTCGGCCTGCCATTGAGCACGCAGCTTGCCTCAATCCTGGTCAATCCGCTGTTCGGCTCGGCGACGCCGGCCTGGGGCAACATACCAGCCGTCACTGAGATACTGCCGATCATCGCGCTCTATGCGGTCTTCAGCGGCCCGCTTGGCGAAGAGCCGGGATGGCGCGGCTTTGCGACACCGCGTCTGTTGACCAAGCATTCGGCGCTGGCCGGAAGCCTGATCCTCGGCGCGATCTGGGCGATCTGGCATTTTCCGCTCGGCCTGGTCGGCGATCTCAGCCTCTACGGCACGATCAACGTCGTGCTGGCGGCAGTGGTGTTCACCTGGCTCTATCAGAACACCGGCAGTGTGCTTCTCGCCATTCTTATGCATGTCACCCATCAGAACAGCGTGCGCTTCCTGGGCAAGGCGTTCATCGACGCCGACCATGTGCAGCAGCAATGGATTGGTGTTGCGATCTGGGCGGTGGCTGCGATCGCGATCGTTGCCGTCTACGGCACCGAGAGCTTCGTCCGCAGGCCGGCAACGCAGCCCGCCCTTGCTGGCGCCGTCTAATTTGCGGCGTCCAAATCCAAAGCGCCGCTTTCGGCGGCGACAGACCTTGACCCAGCCCTCCAGCCGTAGGCCAATACAGGCACGGCTGCAGGGAGCGGGCCGTTTCGATGGCGGTTTCGGCCACTGAGCAGGTTTTTCAGTTTGGCGGTTTCACGCTCGATCTGGGCAAAGGTACGCTCGGCCGGGCCGGACAGCCGGCCTTCCTGCGGCCGAAAGCCTACGCATTGCTGACGCATCTCGCCCGCCACATCGGCCGTGTGGTGCCGAAGTCGGAATTGATGGATGCGGTCTGGCCGGGTGTTTTCGTCACCGAGGATTCGCTGACGCAGTCGATTCGCGAGATCCGCAAGGTGCTCGGCGAGGAAACGATACGGACCGTATCGAAGCGCGGCTACATGCTGATCCCTGAAATCGAGCCGGTGCCCGAACTCGGCGCCCAGCCGATCGTGGCGGTGCTCAGATTCCGCAATGACGGCGCCGATCCGGCCGACGAAGCGATCGTCGATGGTATTGCCGAAGACATTATCAATGGCCTCGCCCGCTTCGGCACGTTGACGGTGCTGGCGCGCAACTCGAGCTTCTCGTTTGCGTCCTATTCGCCTGGCGAATGGCCTGTCGTGCGTTCGTGCATCGGCGCCGACTATGTCGTCGAGGGCTCGGTGCGGCGGCAGGCAGACAGCATCGTCTGTGCGGTCAATCTCGTTGACGCAGCCAGCGCTTCCCAGCTCTGGGGCGATCGCTACCAGGCCGATTACGCCGGGCTGTCCGCCATCCAGCAGGAGATCGTCGAAAAGATCGTCGGCCGGCTGGTGGTTCGGGTGAACAATGCCGGCCTGCAACGTGCCTCGCGGCAGCCGGTAGCCAGCCTCGCCGCCCATGAACTGGTGCTGCGCGGCGTCGCCTTGCTGCGCGATCCGGCGCAAAGCGAACTGAAACAAGCAGCAGCGTTTTTCGAGGCTGCTATCGTCAGGGACCCGGCCTATGGCCTCGCCTACACCTATCTGGCGCTGTCGCATGTGCTTAACAGCGAATTCGGACCGAGCAGCGACGCCGTGCTGACGAAGGCCCGCGACCTGGCCGACCGGGGCATCGCATTGTCGCCGGACCAGGCAACGGCACACCGCATCCAGTCGCTGGTGCGGCTCAATATGCGCGACCACGAGGCGGCCGAGCATCATTTGCGCATCGCGCTCGAGCTCAATCCGGGCGACGCAGACTGTATCGAGCAGATGGGGCATCTGTTGACGATGCGCGGCCGGCCGCTCGACGCGCTCGCCTGGCTGGCGCGCGCCATCCGCATCAACCCGCTGCATCCTCACTGGTATCAGTACGATCGCGCGCTCGCGCTATACAAGCTGGGCGAATACCGCACGGCTGCCGAGGTGCTGGAGTTGGCGACGCGACCGACGCCGTGGATCCGCACCCGGCTTGCCGCCTGTTACGCTCAGTTCGGCGACATGCAAGCGGCAAGGCGCCAGGCTGCGCTGATCAACGCCGACGGCTCCGATTTCTCACCGCTCGACTATGCAAGAACGGGCATCCCGTTCGAAAACGCGTCCGACGCCGAGCATCTTGCCAACGGTGTGTCGTTGGCGCTTGGGGACCGCTCAGAATCCTGAGACGACCAACAGACAGCTCGACCGATCGGCCAAATCCTTGGATAGCTCAGTGCGGAAATTCGAGCCCCATCTCGCGGTAGCGCTCGGGATCGTCGCCCCAGTTCTCGCGCACCTTGACGAACAGGAAGAGGTGCACCTTCTGCTCGAGGATGCCTGCGATCTCCATACGCGCGGCCTGGCCGATGGCGCGGATCGTCTCGCCCTTATGGCCGAGCACGATCTTCTTCTGGCTGTCGCGCTCGACATAGATTGTCTGGTCGATGCGCACCGACCCGTCCTTCTTCTCTTCCCATTTCTCTGTCTCGATGTGGGAGGAATAAGGCAGTTCCTGATGTAGCCTGAGATAGAGCTTTTCGCGGGTGATCTCGGCTGCGAGCTGGCGCATCGGAAGGTCGGAGATCTGGTCTTCAGGGTAGTACCAGGGTCCGGCCGGCAGGGTCTCGGCGAGATAGTCGAGCAGGTCCTTGCAGCCGGACCCCGTCAGCGCCGAAACCATGAAGGTGCGCTTGAACGGCACCCTTTCGTTGGCTGCCGCCGACAATGCAAGCAACGTCTCGTGCTTGACCCGATCGACCTTGTTGAGGATCAACACCATCGGCTGCCGGACATCCTTCAGCCGCTCGAGGATGGCATCTGCATCGCCCCGGATGCCGCGCTCGGCATCGATCAAGAGCAGCACGATATCGGCGTCCTTGGCACCGCCCCAGGCTGTGGTCACCATCGCGGTGTCCAGCCGGCGCTTCGGCTTGAATATGCCCGGCGTGTCGACGAAGACGATCTGCGCGTTGTTGTGGGTGGCAATGCCGCGCACGATGGCGCGCGTGGTCTGCACCTTGTGTGTCACGATCGACACCTTGGCGCCGACCAATTGGTTGACCAGCGTCGATTTCCCCGCATTGGGCGCGCCAATCAGCGCGACGAAGCCGGAGCGGGTAGCGGGCGCTTCTGTTGCGGGAGCTTCGGTGGCGGTCATGCGGCACTCCCTTGATCGAGCCAGACGCCTTCCCGCTGCAGAAGTGCCGCGGCTGCAGCCTGCTCCGCTTCGCGCTTGGAGCGCCCGCTACCGGTCGCCGGCGGATAGGCGCCGACCTTCACACTGACGGTGAACAGCGGATCGTGGTCCGGTCCCTCGCGGCTGTCGATTATGTAAACCGGCACTGCGCTTGCCGCCTGATGCGCCCATTCCTGGAGTTCGGTTTTCGCATCGCGACGGGCGGCGTCAATGGCTTGCGAGCGCGGCTGCCAGTATCTGTGGATAAAGGCACGGGCCGCTTCCAACCCGCCGTCGAGATAGAGCACGGCGATCAGCGATTCCAATGCATCGGCGCGCAGATTGACGCGCTTGCGCCCATCGAGGCCGCGTACGTCCGAACCGGCGCGAATGAGTTCCGGCAGGCCGATCTCATCGGCGATTTCCGCCAGGGCCTCGGCGTTGACCAGGGCGTTCAGTCTGAGCGACAGCTCACCCTCGGCAGCGTCGGGAAATGCCGCCAGCAGCATATCGGCAACGACAAGGCCGAGAACGCGGTCGCCCAGGAATTCGAAACGTTCGTAGTCGACGCCGGCATGACTGCCGCGAGCGCTGGCATGGGTCAGCGCCCGCTGCAGGCGCTGGTGGTCGCCAAAACTGTGGCCGGTGCGCTCCTTGAGCGCCTCGGCGAGCGCATCGGCGGTCAGCCGTTTCGTCGCCGCCATGGTCCTAATTGACGAAATGGAACAGGCGCGAGGCGCGCATCTGCGACGGCCATTTCCAGATTTCGAGCGGGCTGGCGCCGCCGCCGATCGAGAAGAAGATGAGGTTGGCGCGGCCGACCAAATTCTCGTCCGGCACGAAGCCGACGGTGAAGCGGCTGTCCGACGAGTTGTCGCGATTGTCGCCCATCATGAAATAGTGACCGGGCGGCACCTTGAACTCTTTGGTATTGTCGCCGATCGAAGCCTGCGTCAGGTCGAGCGTGTCGTAGCTGACGCCGTTCGGCAGCGTCTCGCGATAGACATCGACCGGCCCGTTCTCCTCGGTGATGTCGCGGTTGTCGATCTGCCCGACTTTGACGCGCGGCACGCCCACGTCGTTGATGAAGAGCTGGCCATCCTTGACCTGGATCTTGTCGCCCGGCAGGCCGACGACGCGCTTGATATAATCGACAGAAGGATCCGGCGGGAACTTGAACACCACCACGTCGCCGCGCTTCGGCTCGGAGCCCCAGATGCGGCCCGAAAAGATGTTCGGCCCGAACGGCAGCGAATAGCGGGAGAAGCCGTAGGACCACTTGGTGACGAAGAGATAGTCGCCTTCGAGCAAAGTCGGCCGCATCGACCCGGACGGGATCGAGAACGGCTGGAACAGGAGCGTGCGGATGACCAGCGCAAGCAGCAGGGCCTGGACGATGACGCTGACGGTTTCGCCAAGTCCACCGGATTTCTTCTGGGTTTTTTCAGCCACGCTCATGTCGTCCTCGATTGTGCGTTGGATGGTATAGAGTCTCGGCGCGCGCTGGGCAACGTCATGCCGGTGGTCAGATGCAATCAATGTGGCGCTTCTTCGACCGGCAACGCTTCAATGATCACAAAGGCTTGAGCGAGCGGAAAATCATCGGTTATGGTGAGGTGGATCACGGCTCGGTGCCTTTCAGGCAGGATTTCGTCCAGCCGCGCTGCCGCCCCGTTGGTGAGCGCCATGGTCGGCTTGCCGCTGGCCAGGTTGACGACCCCCATGTCACGCCAGAACACACCCTGCGCAAGACCGGTGCCCAACGCCTTGGCGCAGGCCTCCTTGGCGGCGAAACGCTTGGCGTAGGAGGCCGCACGCGCCGCGCGGTTTTCGGAGCGCGCCTGTTCGATCTCGGTGTAGATGCGTTGGATGAAGCGCTGACCGTGACGTTCCAACGACTTCTCGATGCGTCTGATGTCGATGAGATCGCTGCCGATACCGATAATCATTCGGCGGGAACTTCCGGCCCGGTTTTTCCAGCCTTTGCCGCTCTTTCGGCCAGACGCTTGCGGCGCTGCTCCTGGAAAGTGACCATGCCCCAGCGGGTGATGCCGTAAAACAGCAGCCCGAAAACCAGGCCGAGCGGTATTGCGCCAACCGTCATCGGCTTCAGCACCGGTCCCCACAATTGCGCAAAGGAAAGATTGTGCAGCATGTCGCCGAGATGGGCAGGCGGTCCGTGTGCCGGCAGGTGTTCATGCAGGATCAGCTTGCCGACCTCCCAGGAGGCGGCCCATAGCAGCGGAAAGGTAAGGGGGTTGCCGAAGACCGTGCCGAGTGCTGCGGCAACCAGATTGCCGGCGATCAGCCAGCACAGGATGGCGGCAATGATGAAGTGGAAGCCAAGCGGGAAAAACGACGCGAATACGCCCGCCGCAACACCGGCGGCCACCGCATGCGGCGTGGCTCTAAGCCGCAGGATGCGCTTGGAAAAATACCGCAGCGAGCGCGAGAACGAGCGGCGCGGCCACAAATAAGTACGCACCCGCTCTAAGAAACCATCAGGCTTGCGCCGTCGAAAAAGCACTCTGTTCCTGTTCCTAGTTCCGTCAATAGCTTCACGCCGGCTTCTCCAGCCGGGCGCGACAGCCCCATGCTGCGCTCTGCGGTCGCCGAAAAGCAACTACGACTTTGATATAGCGATGCGCTGGCCGAAGAACAACGAGGCCGAGGGCATCCGCTCGGTGGCCGGTCGCGCCAGCCTTGGGTATCGCCGTTCTGAACAGGGCATGATCGCGGCGAATTTAAGGAGCGCCACTTAGGGTCGATATTCGCTGACCTCGACGAGGTTGCCGTCCGGGTCACGAAAATAGACCGACATCATCGCGCCACGAGCGCCGGCACGCTCGACCGGGCCGACCTCTATCACCACGCCATTGGCGGCGAGGTTGGCACATATCTCGGCGAGCGGACGGGCGGCAATCAAGCAGAAATCTCCGGAGCCCGGCGTCGGCGCCTTGGCCTTCGGCTCGAAGGTGTGCCCGACCTCATGCACATTGATCTTTTGCGTTCCAAACAGCAGCGCCGTCGGCCGGTCCGGCTCGTCGAGGCGCTTGAAGCCAAGCACGCGCTGATAGAAGGCGCAGGTGTCTTCAACGGAGCGAACCGTCAGCACGAAATGGTCGATACCAGCAATCACGGCAGCGCCTCTTGACTTGTTTTATGCATTTCTTTGTCCCAAAACCGCTGCACATGCTCGGTTCAAGCCCGAGGATAAGCTTTGGGCGACATGCATTAGATATTGCGGCTGCCCGGCTTGATCGCCGGTAGGGCGGCAAGCTCGGGCGGCAGCCTGTCGGCCGGATAGGCCGGAACCTCGTATTCGGCGAGCGCGATCAGCGGCACGCCGACATCGGTCTTGCCGGCCGAGCGGTCAATGATGCACGCAGCGGCAACGACATCGGCGCCAAGTGCGCGCAGACAGTCGATGGTCTCGCGGATCGACAGGCCGGTGGTGACGATGTCCTCGACAATGACGACGCGCGATCCCTTGGCGATCTCGAAGCGGCGCAGCCTGAATTCGCCCCCTTCCCGCTCGACCCAGATCGCCGGCGCACCAAGATGGCGCGAGGTCTCATAGGCCGGGATCAGCCCGCCGATCGCCGGGCCGACGACGTAGTCGATCCTGCCGGGCACGCCAGTGCGGATCTTTTCGGCGAGCGCCTTGCACAAGCGCTCGGTCTTGTCGGCATGCATGAAAACGCGCGCCTTCTGCAGGAAGACCGGACTGCGCAGGCCGGACGTCAGGATGAAATGCCCTTCGAGAACGGCGCCGGCCTCGCGGAAAATGCCCAGCACTTCGTCGGTGTTCATCGTTCACTCCATGCCCATGGTGAATGTGAATGGTGAATTGTAGTGAGTAGTGAGTGCACTCTCTTTCACTATTCACTATTCACTATTCACCCATTCACGCGTCGCGCGTCGCTGACGCTCGAATTGTCCTTTAGCTGCGACAGCAGCCGGTTCAAGTGCTTGAGGTCCCACACTTCGAGATCGATCAGCATTTCGGTGAAATCGGGCGCGGTGCGCACCATCGACAAAGTGTGGATGTTGGCATCGTTGGATGCGACGACTTGCGCAATGTCGGCAAGCGAACCCGGCGCGTTGATGGCGGTGACCGAGACGCGCGCCGGGAACCGCTCCTTGGTGCGCTCGTCAATATCCCAGCGCACGTCGATCCAGCGCTCGGGCTGGTCGTCAAAGGCCTGCAACGCCGGCGACTGGATCGGATAGATGGTGATACCGGTTCCCGGCTGCACGATGCCGACGATGCGATCGCCTGGCACTGCCCCTTCCGGCGCGAAGCGCACCGGCAAATCGCCGCGCACACCGCGGATCGGCACCGCATCGTCGCGCGGCTGGTTTTTATCCTTGCGCGCGGCGCGGCCCGGAATCTGGAACAGCATGCCGGCGGCATTGCGGATCTTCGACCAGCCCTCCTCGCGCTGCTTGGGCGCGACCAGCGTGACGCGCTCGTCCTTGTAGTCGGGAAACACCGCCTTCATGACATCGGTGGAGGCAACTTCGCCTCGGCCGACCGCGGCCAGCACATCCTCGATGTCCTTGCGCGCGAGGCGGTGCAGCACCGGCTTCAGGCTTTCCTTGGTGAAGGTCTTGCCGGACCGTTCGAAGGCGCGCTCCAGAATGCGGATACCGAGACCTGAATATTGCTTCCGAATAGCGTTCTTAGTGGCGCGGCGGATGGCCGACCGCGCCTTGCCGGTAACCACCACCGATTCCCATGCCGCAGGCGGCACCTGCGCCTTCGAGCGGATGATCTCAACCTCGTCGCCGTTCTTCAGCTCCGTCATCAGCGGCATGATGCGGCCATTGACCTTGGCGCCGACGCAAGTGTCGCCGACATCGGTGTGGACGGCATAGGCAAAGTCGATCGGCGTGGCGCCGCGCGGCAGCGCGATCAGCATGCCCTTCGGCGTAAAGCAGAACACCTGGTCCTGGAACAGTTCCAGCTTGGTGTTTTCGAGGAAGTCCTCGGGGTTGTCGCCTTCGGCAAGCTGCTCGATGGTGCGCCGCAGCCAGGCATAGGCATTGGTTTCCTTCGAGATCGCATGGGCGGCACCATTCATCTTGCCGCCGGTATCCTTATAGATCGAATGAGCGGCGACGCCGTATTCGGCGATCTTGTTCATCTGGTAGGTGCGGATCTGCAATTCGACGCGCTGGCGCGACGGGCCGACGATGGTGGTGTGGATCGAGCGGTAGTCGTTCTGCTTCGGCGTGGAGATGTAGTCCTTGAAGCGGCCGGGCACCATCGACCAGGTGGTGTGGATGGCGCCGAGCGCCCGGTAGCAGTCCTCGACGGTATCGACGACGACGCGAAAGCCGAAGATGTCGGACAGTTGCTCGAACGACAACGCCTTGGCTTCCATCTTGCGGAACACCGACCACGGCTTCTTCTGCCGGCTCTTGACCTCGGCCTTGATCGAATATTTGTCGAACAGCGTGGAGAGCGCCTTCTCGATTTCGGACAGCACGCCCTTGTTGCGCTCGAAAATTTCGGCCAGCCGTGCGGTGACGGCGCGGTAGGCTTCCGGATTGATGAAGCGGAAGGCGATCTCCTCGAGCTCCTCGCGCATGCCTTGCATGCCCATGCGCCCGGCCAGCGGCGCATAGATATCCATCGTTTCCTCGGCGATGCGCAGGCGCTTGGCTTCCGGCACATGGTCGAGCGTGCGCATGTTGTGCAGGCGGTCGGCGAGCTTGACCAGCAGCACGCGAACGTCTTCCGAGATCGCCAGCAACAGCTTGCGTAGGTTCTCCGCCTGCTCGGCCTTTTTGGAGACGAGGTCGAGCTTCTTCAGCTTGGTCAAGCCTTCGACCAGCTTGCCCATTTCCGGGCCGAACAATTCGTCGATCTCGGCCCTGGTCGCCGTGGTGTCCTCGATCGTGTCATGCAGCAAGGCAACGGCGATCGTCGCCTCGTCCATATGCATTTCGGTGAGGATGGCGGCGACTTCGAGCGGATGCGAGAAATAGGGATCGCCGGAAGCGCGCTTCTGGTGGCCATGCTTCTGCATGGCGTAGACATAGGCCTTGTTGAGCAGCGCCTCGTTGACGTCAGGCTTGTAGCGCTGGACGCGCTCGACAAGCTCATACTGACGCATCATGGGCGGGATCTCGCAATGCTGAAATGAATCATGCGCCGCACTGGCGTACGGCGCATGTCATAGATAGCCACGAAACTGCCGACGCGAAAGTGTCGGCAGTTGTCGCTAAGATCAATAATCGTCGCTTTTTTCCGGCGGCACCAGACCTTCGATGCCGGCCAACAGGTCTTCTTCGGTCATGCGATCGAAGGTGACGTTGTCCTCGGCGTCGTCGGCATCGGTGGCCGCAACGGCGCTGCCGGTCTGGTCGGCAATCGCCTCGCCATCGGCTTCCGGCTCATCGACCTCGACATGCTTCTGCAGCGAATGGATGAGATCTTCCTTGAGGTCGTCCGGCGACAGCGTCTCTTCGGCGATTTCGCGGAGCGCAACGACCGGGTTCTTGTCGTTGTCGCGCGGTACGGTGATCTGCGCGCCCTGGCTGATCTGACGGGCGCGGTGGCCGGCCAGGAGCACCAGCTCGAAGCGGTTGTCGACCTTGTCGATGCAATCTTCAACGGTTACGCGGGCCATGAGTTGCCCCTTTCATGCCTGGATTTGATGGAAAACAGGCGCGGTCCATAACCCGAACGCCGCCAAAATACAAGCTTTTATGGCGGTGCGCAGCTCTGACGCGGGCCGCCTGCGACGACACAGCGCCGATCACAATTGCTTGCGGTGCGGCATGATACCTTGGATTGCCGTAAAACTGGCGTTATCTCGAACGATGAAGGCCAACAGGTCTATTATCAGACCGGCCGATAGTCGCGACGCATTTAGACGACCGCTTATTTCGAAAAAGGACATTTTCCATGTTCGATCCTCGTGAAAAAATCGCTCTCTTTATCGACGGTGCAAATCTCTACGCCACCTCGCGCGCGCTGGGCTTTGACATCGACTACCGCAAACTTTTGTCGAGCTTCCAGAAACGCGGCTATCTGCTGCGCGCCTATTACTACACCGCGCTGGTCGAGGATCAGGAATACTCCTCGATACGGCCGCTGATCGACTGGCTTGATTATAATGGCTTCAAGGTGGTGACCAAGCCGGCCAAGGAATTCACCGACTCGACCGGCCGGCGCAAGATCAAGGGCAATATGGATATCGAGCTGACCGTCGATGCGCTGGAGCTTGCCGACGTCGTCGATCATTATGTCATCTTCTCAGGCGACGGCGATTTCCGTACGCTGGTCGAGGCGCTGCAGCGGCGCGGGCGCAAGGTGTCGATCGTCTCGACGATGGCTTCGCAGCCGCCGATGATCTCCGACGATCTGCGCCGCCAGGCCGACCATTTCATTGACCTGATGACACTCAAGAACGAAGTCGGCCGCGATCCGTCGGAGCGGCCTGTGCGTCGGCCCGAACCGGCCGAAGTCGACGAGGAAGACTATTGACGGTCGTTGCCTTGACCGCGCCCCTGGTCGTCTCGCCCGAACCCGATCGCGATTGCCCGCTCTGCCCGCGGCTGCACGACTTCATCGCCGAGTGGCGGCGGCGCGAGCCGTCCTGGTTCAACGCGCCGGTGCCGACCTTTTTGCCGCCGGAAGGCGAGGATGCGGTGCGCTTGCTGATCGTCGGCCTGGCGCCTGGCCTGCGCGGGGCGAACCGGACGGGGCGCCCCTTCACCGGCGATTTTGCCGGCGACCTGCTCTACAACACGCTGATCGCGCACGGCTTTGCGCGCGGCGAATTCAAAGCGCGACCAGATGACGGGCTGGAGCTTGTCGGTTCGGCGATTACCAATGCGGTGCGCTGCGTGCCGCCGGATAACAAGCCGGTTGGCGCCGAGATAGCGACCTGCCGGACGTTCCTGGTACCGACGATTGCGCGGTTTCCAAATCTGCGCGCTGTGCTGGCGCTGGGCTCGATCGCGCACCAGTCGACCGTGCGGGCGCTCGGCCAGCGCGTCGCCGCCTATCCGTTCCGGCATGGTGGGCAGCAGCAGGCCAATGGCATCACGCTGTTTTCCAGCTATCATTGCTCGCGTTACAACACCAATACCGGCGTGTTGACGGAAGCGATGTTCGTCGACGTCTTTAGTCAGGTAGAAGCTTTTCTGAAGACATAGAGTCGGACGACGCCCGCCAGGGCACGATCCCTAGATTCGGGCGATCGCGAACAACCAGGCCAGGAGATCCAGCAACCACAGAAACAGTGCAAGCTGCAGCGCGACGCGCAGGCGTTGGATGATCCGCCAATTGCTGGCCATGTCGGATTTGATGCGCAGCGCAAGCGCTCGGTGGATCCCGTGCACGGTTGCGGGAGGGTGCTGATCGACGAAGTCCTGGGGCAGCTTCTTGGGATCGAAACGGAACGTGTAGTTATAATACGGCCACAACATAATCGCGACCAGCAGTCCGATCAGAAAAAGCAACGTCAGCGCTCCGGCATCAAATGCACTTAGCACAGCGCCACCTGCGATATGAATAGCCACATTGGCGAAGGCTTCGTCGCATCGCGCCACTGAGGGTGCTTTCGGGCGGACAGGAATAGTGTCAATCCGACGCCGTCGCTTGAGGCGCTGCGGCAAACAACGCGGCCAGCGTCGCCGGCCCGCCTTGGAGAACATTCAGGTCGACGTCGCCGCTGATGCCGTCGACGCGGCCCCGGTTGTGGTACTGCCAGTAAATCCAGTCGTCATGGCCTGGCCGCAGCGCCAGCGAACGCAGCCAGCGCGGGCGGCCGGCTACCTGCCCGGCATAGGCTTGGGCGGCCTCGTCGGTCACATAAAGGATCGCCGTCTTGCCGAACGCTGCTTCGACCGGGCCGAGGAAGGCTGAGAGTTCGGCGCTCAGCTGTTCGGGAGTTGGCCGCTGCGGGCAATTGCCGCCGAACTCGATGTCTACCACCGGCGGCAGCAAAGGCTGATCGCGCGGCACCACCGAGATGAAGATGCGTGCCTGATCGGCACCGGGCCTGCAGAAGGTGAAAAAGTGATAGGCGCCGACGGCAAGGCCGGCGGCGCGGGCCGCACGCAAATTGCCCGCGAAGGCATCATCGACATGGTCGCCGCCTTCAGTTGCCTTGATAACGGCGAAGGCGACATCGTTGGCGGCAACACGCCGCCAGTCGATCTGCCGCTGATGGTGGGAAACGTCGATGCCCCTGACCGGATATTTGCCGCGATCCGGAGAAAACGTCTGAAAGTAGGTATAGCCGCCGGCCAGGATGAGGCCCGCCATGAGCAGACCGGCCGCACCCCACAAGACGATCCGGGTTTTCAACAGAGACCTATCCCCATTGGCCCGCCCTGCCCGCCGCCATGCTCCGGGCGTTCGTCGCTCGAAAAGCCAAATCATTGGCTTTTCGTCCGCTTCGGACCGCCCTCACCCTCGCTCTTTCAGCAGCCGGCCCTTCTCGCGCGACCAGTCGCGCTGCTTTTCGGTCTCGCGCTTGTCGTGCAGCTTCTTGCCGCGGCCAACGGCGAGCAGCAGCTTGGCACGGCCCTGGTCGTTGAAGTAGATCTTCAGCGGCACCAGCGTCATGCCTTCGCGGTCGACGCTTTGCGCCAGCTTGGCCATCTCGCGCTTTTTGAGCAGGAGTTTGCGGCGGCGGCGTGGCTCGTGGTTGAAGCGGTTGGCCTGCAGGTATTCCGGCAAATAGGAATTGATCAGCCAGATCTCGCCGCCCTCGACCGAGGCGTAGCTGTCCTGGATGTTGGCCTGGCCCTGGCGCAGCGACTTCACCTCGGTGCCGGTCAGCGCAAGACCGGCCTCGATCGTGTCGAGCACCTCATAGGAAAACCGCGCCTTGCGGTTTTCCGCAACGGTCTTGTTGTTGGGATCGGCTTTTCTGACTTGATTCATGATGCGGAGAGGTGGCGCCTCATCCCTAGTTTATCAAGCCGGCGTGCTTCATCGCTGCGTCGATCTTCTCGGCGGTCGACGGCTCGACCGTCATTAGCGGCGAGCGCAGCACGTTTTCGACCTTGCCCAGCTTCGACAGCGCATATTTCGCGCCGGAAACGCCGGGCTCCATGAAAATCGCCTTATGCAGCGGCAACAGACGGTCCTGCAGGTCGAGCGCCTTGGCGCTGTCGCCGGAAAGCGTTGCCTCCTGGAATTCGGCGCAGAGCCTGGGCGCGACATTTGCTGTCACCGAGATGCAACCGACACCGCCATGCGCGTTGAAGCCGAGTGCCGAGGCGTCTTCGCCGGAGAGCTGGATGAAATCCTTGCCGCAGGTGGCGCGCTGCTCTGAGACCCGCTCGACCTTGCCGGTGGCATCCTTGACGCCGACGATGTTCTTGAAGTCGTGCACCAATTGCCCCATCGTCTCCGGGCTCATGTCGACCACCGAGCGCGGTGGAATGTTGTAGATGATGATCGGCAGGCTGGTCGCCTTGGCGACGGCGGCGAAATGCGCATAGAGGCCGCGCTGCGTCGGCCTGTTGTAATAGGGCGTGACGACAAGGGCCGCGTCGGCGCCCGCCTTCTCGGCATACTGGACCAGGCCGACCGCCTCTTCGGTGTTGTTGGAGCCGGCGCCGGCGACGACCGGAACCCGGCCCTTGGCGACCTCGATGCAAACCTTGACGACTTGGCGGTGCTCGTCATGCGACAGCGTCGGCGACTCGCCGGTGGTGCCGACCGGGACCACGCCCGTCGTGCCTTCCGCGATCTGCCAGGCTATGAACGCGCGAAAGGCTTTCTCGTCGAAACGGCCGCTCTTTTCGAACGGTGTGACGAGCGCGGTCAGCGAGCCTCTCAGCATGTCGTCCAACTCCTTGGGGCCTTTCGGGTTTTGTCGTGCGCGCCTTCTAGCCGAAAGCGAAGCGGCGCACCATAGTCTCGACATTGTTGCGCGGCAAGCATTGCGCCGGCAATCGTAATTCGAACGACCTCAATAAGATTTTCTTTACGGGCCCTTCACCACCGACGAATAGGCTTCGGTTCAACTGTGCCTGTTGTAACGTCGAAGAACAGGAAATGACCAGATCCATGCCGGCCAGGCGGCCTCATCTTTTCGCGCTTTTCGGCGCGATCGTAGCGCTGATACCCGGCGCGGCGATCGGCGGCAGCGTCGATGTGCGGGTCACGTCGGCGATCCCGATGACGGCGCCGGACAACGATGCGCTGCAGCAGTCCCCGTCGCCGTCCGCCAGCGTTGCGATGCTGAAGAGCGGTCTCGACGCGCTGGCGGCAAACGACATTCAGCGCGCGCGCCAGGTGCGCGAGGCGCTGCCGGCCAAATCGCTCGACCGGCACATCCTTGCCTGGGCGATAGCGCTCTATGGCGGCGACCAGGTGCCGAGCGGCGACATCGCCGATGCCGCGAAGATGCTGCCGAACTGGCCGGGCACGATCGCCTTGCGCAAGAACAGCGAGCGCGCGCTCTATCGCGAGAACCCCTTGCCACATGTCGTGGTGCGGGCGTTCGACGGCAGCCAGCCGCTGACCTTCGAGGGCGTGGTGATCCTGGCCCGCTCCTATGTAGCGCTGGGCGATACGAAGGCGGCGCGCTCGGTGCTGTCGCCATTCTGGCGCACCGAAAAGCTCGAAGCCAGGGACGAGGCGGCGGTCATCCGCGAGTTCGGCGCGCTGATCCCGGCCGCCGACCATCGCTTCCGCATGGAGCGCATGTTCTATGCCGACCGGGTCGCTTCGGCGCTGCGCGTCGCCGGTCTCGCCGGCGCCCAGCAATTGGCCGACGCCTGGGCGGCAGTCGCCAAAGGCGAAAAGAACGCGGCCAAGCTGCTGAAGGCGGTGCCGACAGCGCAGCGGGCGGCCGGCTATCTCTTTGCCGAAGCCGAATATCTGCGCAAGCAGCAGAAATTTTCAGACGCTGCCGCGCTGGTGCTGAAGGCGCCGGGCGACCGTGACGCGCTGGTCGATCCGGACGCCTGGTGGGTCGAGCGCCGGGTGCTGTCGCGCGAGCTGGTCGACCAGGGCGACATGAAGACCGCCTACAGAATAGTCGCCGCGCACGCCGCCGAAAGTGCCGCCAATGCCGCCGAGGCGGAATTCCACGCCGGCTGGTACGCGCTGCGCGGCCTCAACGATCCCGCCACCGCCGCCAAGCATTTTGCGCGAATCGCGGAGCTCGCCCAGGGGCCGATGTCGCTGTCGCGCGCTTACTATTGGCTCGGCCGCGCCGCCGAAGGCGGCGGGCCCGGGAATGGCAAGGGTTTTTTGAGCCGTGCCGCCAGCGTAGGGCCGCCCGTTTACGGCCAACTCGCCGGCGAGCGCGTCGGCCGGCAGACCCTCAACATCGTCTACCCCCAGCCAAGTGCCGCCGACCGCCGGAATTTTGCCACCCGCGAGGCGGTCAGCGCCATCAAGCGGCTGCAGGAGGCCGGCTATGACCGCTACGCCGAAACGCTCTACCGCGACCTTGCCGGGCAGCTGAACAGCCCCGGCGAACTGGCGCTGCTTGCGGCGCTGGCGGAAAGACAAGGCAACCATTTCATGGCGCTGAAGGTCGGCAAGATCGCCGGCGCACGCGGCATCGACGTCGGCGCGCTGTCGCATCCGCTCGGCGTCATTCCCGACACCGCCAACATCACCGGCTCGGGCAAGGCGCTGGCCTATGCGATTGCCCGGCAGGAAAGCGAGTTCAACATCGGCGCTGTCTCCAGCGCCGGCGCGCGCGGACTGCTGCAGCTGATGCCGGGCACGGCCAAGCAATTGGCGAAGAAGGCCGGCATGACATTTTCTCAGGCCCGGCTGACCACCGATGCCGGCTACAATGCAACGCTGGGCGCTGCCTTTCTCGGCGAGCAGCTCGGCCGTTTCGATGGCTCCTACGTGCTGACCTTCGCAGGCTACAATGCCGGCCCCACCCGGGCCACCCAGTGGGTGGCGAAATACGGCGATCCGCGCGGCAAGGACGTCGACGCCATCGTCGACTGGATCGAGCGAATTCCCTATACGGAAACAAGAAGTTACGTCCAGCGCGTGATGGAGAACTACGAGGTCTACAAGATGCGTATCTCCGGCAAGTACGATATTGTCGGAGATCTGGTGAACGGCCGGGGGTGACGGCCGGGCTTCAAGCCAAGTCAGGCTGCGATCCTTCGCGCCCCCCTCTGTCCTGCCGGACATCTCCCCCTCTAGTGGGGAGATTGGCAGCTTCGCTGAGGGGTACTTTTCTGCAACTTGGGATGTTATCGAAAACGGAGATGATGGCCGATCTCCCCCCTTGAGGGGGAGATGTCCGGCAGGACAGAGGGGGGCGCTATCCCGTCGACATCTCGAAGATTCTCAGCGCCGACGCTTCGATTTGACCGCCCCTGCCCTCGCCTGTAGCAGTCGGGAACGATCCGGCAACTGCGAGGAAGCGGTCCATATGGGAATCGAGCAGGGTTTTTCCGACTTCTTCTACGCCGCGCCGGACGGGCTGTCCCTGCACGCCCGCATCTACGGCGAAGCGAATTCCGGCCATTGGCCAGTCGTTTGCCTGCCCGGCCTGACCCGCAGTTGCCGTGATTTTCACGAATTGGCGCTTTATCTGTCGACGCAGGCGAGGCGTAAGGTTGTTGCTTTCGACTATCGCGGGCGTGGGCGGTCCGCCTACGATGACGATATCGGCCATTACAATATCGGCATCGAAGCGGGCGATATTCTCGCCGGGCTGGCAGCACTGAGCATCGAGGAGGCTGCCTTCATCGGCACGTCGCGCGGCGGACTGATCATCCATGTGCTCGGGGCAATGCGGCCGGCCGTGCTGAAGGCCATCGTCTTCAACGACATCGGCCCGGTGATCGAGCCGCAAGGTCTCGCCCATATCCGCTCCTATCTCGACCCCCTGCCAAGGCCGAAGACGTACGCCGAGGTGGTCCGCGGCCTGCGCAGCACCCATGGCCCGGATTTTCCGGCGCTGAACGATGCGGATTGGGAGCGAATGGCGTCAGCCCTCTACCGCGAGACCGAGGAAGGGTTCTTGCCGGATTTCGACCCGAAAGTGGTCGACACGTTGACGGGCCTCGATCCCCGCCGGCCGCTGCCCGATCTGTGGCCGCAGTTCGACGCGCTGGCGGCGGTCCCGATGCTCGTCATACGCGGCGCCAACTCGAAGCTGCTGTCCGCGGAAACACTCGAGCAGATGCGCACGCGCCATGCCGACATCGAAACGATCACGGTCGACGGCCAGGGGCATGCACCGTTTCTCGAGACCGGCAACCTGCCGGGCAGAATCGCTGGTTTTTTCGAGCGGGCGGAGCGGCGGGACTGGCGCGAAGTAACGCTCGAGAACTGAGGAATTTATTGGGCAGTGCTGCACCGAGTTGAGCGATGGCGGAGAGGATGGGATTCGAACCCACGAGAAGCTTTTGACCTCTACTCCCTTAGCAGGGGAGCGCCTTCGACCACTCGGCCACCTCTCCGTTGCGCCGGTGGATAAAGAAAAGCGCCGCCACAATCAACAAGCTGGTGTCACTATCGTCGAAAAATCGGGCCTCCGCCAAAGTGCCACCTGTGGCTTGAGGCGATTCTGCGGCAATTCCCTGGCTGTTGAGTCGGTCCATGGTCACAGTTTGGGCGGGCCATTGCCGGAATTGGCTGGAATGCGGGCCTGATAGTTAATGGGAGCTTTCGGAGTGAGGCCAAATCGTGTCATTTGTGCAACAACGCTCGGCGATAGCGCCACCACAAACCTTTTGCCGGTACGATCGTGGTTGAACGACGCCGCCTCATGGGTAATGTCGGGTTTGAAGGAGCGGCGCGGTGCGCATCTTTTTCGGTAGTGGGGATGGGGCAGGGAACGCTGTCCTTCAGCAAAGAATACCCAGACCCGTTTTTTAACTTTTGACTGGAGGTCAGAAAATGAACATCAAGAGCCTGCTTCTCGGCTCCGCTGCGGCGCTGATCGCAGTATCCGGTGCTCGCGCCGCCGACGCCGTCGTCGTCGCCGAGCCGGAACCCGCAGAATACGTCAAGATCTGCGACGTCTACGGCGCTGGCTACTTCTACATCCCCGGCACCGAAACCTGCCTGCGCATCGGCGGCTATGTCCGCTACGACATCGGCATCGGCGACGTCGGCTCGTTCGACGGTGCTGAGAATTTCGATCACGAAGATGGCGATATCCAGGACACCTACTCCAAGAACGCCCGCTTCAACCTGAAGACCTGGACCGGCCAGGAAACCGAGCTCGGCACCTTGAAGACCTACACCGAGACCCGGTTCAACTTCGGCAACCGGAACCGACACGTCAGCAGCACATACGTCCCCGGTCCCGATCCGGACGGCCCGGGTCCGCTGCCCCCGCTGCCAGGTGAGACGGTCACTGTCAACAATGACGCCGAAAACAAGGGCGTTTCGCTGAACTTCGCCTGGATCCAGCTCGGTGGCCTGCGCGTCGGTAAGGACGAATCGGCCTTCAACACGTTCATCGGCTACGCCGGCAGCGTCATCCAGGATACGCTGGTTCCTTACGGTGATTTCGACACCAACGTCGTCCAGTACTACTTCGATTTCGGCAACGGCTTCTCGGCCGTGGCTTCGCTCGAGCAGGGCGCGGGCCGCGTTGGGACCATCGACAGCTACGTTCCGCATGTCGTCGGCGGCCTGAAGTGGACGCAGGGCTGGGGTGCGATCACCGGCGTCATCGCCTACGACAGCAACTACGAAGAAGTTGCCGGTAAGGTTCGCCTCGACGTGAACGCGACCGACGCGCTTTCGCTGTTCATCATGGCCGGCTACGGCACCGACGACAATCTCAATGACCCAGGTAACGCCATCGACGCCTTCGGCCGCGGCTTCTACAAGCAGTGGGGCGGCAACTGGGCGGTTTGGGGTGGCGGCACCTACAAGATCAACGAGAAGACCTCGTTCAACGTGCAGGCTTCGGCTGATGACGACAAGAACTATGCCGTCGCGGCGAACATCGCCTACGACATCGTTCCGGGCCTGACGATCACCGCCGAAGTTGACTGGGACCACTACGGGCGGTTTAACGATCCGGCCAGCTACACCAACGTCAACTGGACCAGTGCGGACAAGAAGGACAGCATTGGCGGCCTCCTCCGCTTCCAGCGCTCGTTCTAATAAGTTCGACCTGACCAATATTGAACCCGGCGGGCAACCGCCGGGTTTTTTCGTATGGGGGTGGGGTGCCAAGCTGAGTGATGCATGGCGCCGCCAATGCTGGCCATGGTCGTTCTGTGCTGGATCTCGGTCTGTGATTTTTGACAGGTTGGAAGCCGATCGGCTGCGCAGAATGAAAGCAGCAGCGATCCTTCGCGCCCCCCTCTGTCCTGCCCCTCTTTGCCAAAATGGTGGCATCTCCCCCACAAGGAGAGAGATCGGCAGCTCCGCTGACAGCGCCTGTTCATCAACGTCGGAGACTGGCGAAAGCCGCAATGACACCAATCTCCCCCTCGTGGGGGAGATGTCCGGCAGGCTGAAGATCGGCTAAGCCTATGCGCTTGCGCGCCCACGCACTGCGGACCGCCATCCTCAAGTCAAATCTCTGCAAGATCCCCCAACGACTGTATCAGCGGCTGAATTTCGTTTTCATAATTCTTCCAGCGCTTGACCGACGATTTATAAATCGGTTGACGAACCTGCCAGCGACTGGGCGTGTTGACCGAACCATTCCTCTCGAAAAAGCGCAAGCAGGCGTCATCCCACGGCAGCCCGAGGTAATCTATGAGGCGGCGTGACTGCGCTTCCTGGTCCTCAACCAGCGTTTCGTAGCGGTTTTCGAAGATAAGGCCCGGAAAAATCTCGTTCCAATGCCGCATCAGGCGGTCATATTCGCGATAGTACAGGCCTAGTGTTCGCAAGTCGGTATTATAGCTGTGTGCCTCGCTGAAGTTGAGGACAAAGCAGGAGACGCAATTGTCGATGGCGTCACGACGGCAATGAATGATGCGTGCGTTGGGGAAGAGAAGGCCGATAAGGCCGATCAGTTCGAAATTGTGTGGCGTCTTATCCACGACGCGAAGCGCGGCAGGCGCCCGCTCCCGCAAATAGGACAGATGCTCTTCGGCCAGCGTTCTGGACAGGACTTCCGTGATCGACATCACTGCCTGGTTCAAATCTCCAGCCGATGATGTCTTGAGGCCGATCGCATTCGCGACCCGCCTCAGTTTGCTAAGCTCCCCTGCACCATGGACATCGGGATGGCTGGCGCAAATCTGCTCGGTGAGCGTCGTCCCCGAGCGGGGCATGCCAACCACAAACACGGGCACTTCGGAAGGATTTCCATAGCCGGCCCTGGCAGCCAAAAAGTCCGGCGTGAAGATTTCAATCATCGAATCGATCCACCGACGATAAAAGTCGATATCGAATTTGTAGCCGGAGGCCTGTTTCGCCCTGTTGAAATGGTCGAATGCTTCATCATAGCGCTTGAGGTCGTTTAGCACCTTGCCGGCGGCGTGATGGAGTTGCTGCGCGCCTTCCGAACCAAGCTTCGGATTACCGAGTTCACGAAGGATGGATTGGAGCTCCTCGGGCTCCTCGGTGAACTTTCGTGTCTGTACAAGGTCGTTGTAGGCAGCCGGCACCCCAATACGCCGATCGATCGCTTCTTTCAGATAGACGGCGGCTTCATCCATACGCCCCAGGCCGCTGAGCGCGCTGGCCAGCCCGGCTCGCACCTTGGGATGATCGCGGTTGATTTTCAGCGCCTTCTCGTAAAGCGGTAAAGCCATGTCGGGTTTGTCAAACGCCGTGTAAGTGCGCCCCAATGCACAAAGTGCTTCGATAAGGCCGGGCTGCAGTTCCAACGCATACTGCATATGCCTGATTGCGGGCGAATACTCGCTGACCTTGGCATAGGCCTCGCCCAGGCTGAGGTGGTAGTAAGGGTTTTTAGGCTCCTCGCCGACCGCCCGTGCGAAACATCGCAAGGCCCTCTCATCATCATAACCAAGATATAAGGTCCCCAAGATGTACAAGGCGAGCGGATGGTTCGGCGTGCGCGCCAGAACCCGAAGGCACAGGTCCTGAGCCTCGTCGAGCCGCTTAGCCTGCTGAAGGGCATATGCCTGTTTCAGCAGCGCGTCGTCGGCCTGCGCACGCGATTGGGCGTTTCCTTTCTGCGGGCTCGCTAAAGGCTTCGCTATCGGCACCTTCGCTTTCGGCGCGGGTCCCGGCTTGATGTGCTTTGACCAAGCAGGCGGGAGTCGATTGTTCATAATATCTCGCTAGCAAAAAGAGCGGGGGGAATCCAGCATGCTGGTTGCAGCCAAGGCGGGAGCTTGCGCGGCCAACTGCGCCGCGCTAGCAAGAAGGCCCTTTTCGAACGAGCCTTTGCCATGCGCCAGCGCCCTCCCCTCACGCCAATCATCAGTGCGCTTCCCTCCACGGTGCCGTTTGTCGGCCCGGAGGCGCAGGAGCGTGATCGCGGCCGCGCCTTCCGCGCCCGCATCGGCGCCAATGAGAGCAGCTTTGGTCCCTCGCCGCGCGTCGTCGCCCGCATGGCCGGGATTGCCGGCGACATGTGGATGTATTGCGACCCCGACAATCACGATTTGAAGGTAGCCGCAGCCAGGCATCTCGGCGTCGGCGCCGAAAACGTCGTCATCGGCGAAGGCATAGACGGGCTGCTCAGCCTGGTTGCGCGCATGTATGTGGCGCCCGGCGACGCGGTGGTGACCTCGCTCGGCGCCTATCCGACCTTCAACTTTCATGTTGCCGGCGTCGGCGGCCGATTGGTCGCAGTGCCCTACGAGAACGATCGGGAAAACCTCGACGGCCTGCTGGCGACGGTCGCCAGGGAAAAGGCGCCGCTTGTCTACCTGTCCAATCCGGACAATCCGATGGGCAGCTGGTGGGAAGCCGCCGAACTCGGCCGCTTCATCGAGGCGTTGCCGGAAACCACAATGCTGGTGCTCGACGAGGCCTATGGCGAATTGGCACCGGCCTCGGCGCTGCCGCCGATCGATACCGCGCGGCCGAACGTCATCCGCATGCGCACCTTCTCCAAGGCCTATGGGCTGGCCGGCATGCGCTGCGGCTATGCAGTGGCCGAGGCCCAAGTGATTCGCGACTTCGAAAAGATCCGCAACCACTACGGCGTCAGCCGCATGGCGCAGATCGCCGGCGTCGAGGCGCTTGCCGATCAGGCCTGGCTGGAAAGCGTGGTGGCGCGGGTCGCCTCCGGCCGCCGGCGCATCGCCGGAATAGCCGAGGCGAACGGGCTGAAGCCGCTGGCTTCGGCGACCAATTTCGTCACCATCGACTGCGGCCGCGACGGTGCTTTCGCGCTGAAGGTGCTGCAGGCGCTGTTGGCGCGCGACGTGTTCATCCGCAAGCCGATGGTGCCGGTGCTCGATCGCTGCATCCGGGTCAGCGTCGGCCTCGACCATGAGCTCGACATTTTTGCCGAGGAACTGCCCGGCGCACTGGCGGCAGCACGGGGGAACTGAAGAGCCTTCGCCCTATGTGGCTGACTGGCGGCAGCGTGGTTGAATTTGCACGGCGATGCACCAGACTCGACTCAGAGGATGGAGAGCGCGATGACCGACCGCACTGTATAGGTACGCATATATGGCAAGGTGCAAGGCGTCAGCTACCGGGTCTGGGCGCGGCGCGAGGCGTCGGCGCTTGGCCTCGCCGGGTGGGTGCGCAACGAAGTTGACGGCTCGGTGACAGCCTTGATTGCCGGGACCGGTGCGGCGGTCTCGACAATGATCGAACGGCTTTGGCAAGGGCCGCCAGGGGCAGCAGTTTCGAAGGTCGATGTCGAGGACCTCGAGGCACGCAACACGTCCGCGGGATTCAGGATTGTTGCCTAGCAAAGCACGATCCTGCTCATTCGCTTCCATCGCACAAAATTCCCGGGTGCAGATAGAGCAAACCTGAAGCTACTGCCGCACATGCCTCCGCCCTTGAATTAATTGAACGTTTGTTTTATTGCTTTGCGTCATGGCGCGTACGACCGGCTCCCACGGAGAAAAGACCGAAGCTGCGGTCCGCGAGGCGGCGGTCAGCCTGATTGCGCGTCTCGGCTACGAGGCGATGTCGATGCGCCAGCTGGCGGCCGAGGTTGGCGTCCAGGCAGCGGCGCTTTACCGCTACTTCCCGACCAAGCAGGATCTTCTGTTCACGCTGATGCATGAGCATATGGAAGGCTTGATCGAGGCGTGGCGCGCAACACGCCCTGTCGGCGCCGATCCGGCAGCGCGGCTCGCCGCCTATGTCGAAAACCACATCGCTTTCCATATCGAACGCCGCCATTCCACCCATGTTTCGAACATGGAGCTGCGCAGCCTGTCACACGAAAAACTCACGCAGATCCTGCGCATGCGCACGGCCTACGAGAAGGAACTGCGCACCATCCTGCGCGACGGCGTCGAAGCGGGCCTGTTCAGCATCGAAGACACCGGGCTCACCGCCATGGCGTTGATCCAGATGATGACCGGCGTCATCGTCTGGTTCCGGCCGGGCGAACGGCTGTCGATCGCCGAAGTCACCGCTACATATCTAGCAATGACAATGCGGCTTGTCGGAGCAAAGAGCGATGGCGCGAGGACGAGCCACGGCACTGTGCGTCCATTCGAGCGCGCAAAGGACGCTCTAGCACTTTGATTTCGCGCATGATCCCGATTTTCGGGGTCGTGCGCCGGGAGGAACGGCATGTACACGCATACGCTCAACTTCGGGTTTGACGAAGACATCGAGGCGCTGCGCGACCTGGTGCGGCGCTTCGCCCAGGAGAAAATCGCGCCAATCGCCGCCGAGATCGACCGCACGAACGAATTCCCGGCGCATTTGTGGGTGGAGCTCGGCGGGCTCGGCCTGCTCGGCATCACCGCCGATCCTGATTTCGGCGGCAGCGGCATGGGCTATCTCGCCCATGTTGTGGCGATGGAGGAGATTTCGCGCGCCTCGGCCTCGGTCGGCCTCTCCTACGGCGCCCATTCCAACCTCTGCGTCAACCAGATCAATCGCTGGGCGACGCAGGCGCAGAAGGAAAAATATCTGCCTTCGCTCTGCAGCGGCGAAAAGGTCGGCGCACTGGCGATGTCGGAATCGGGTGCCGGTTCCGATGTGGTGTCGCTGCGCCTGCGCGCCGAAAAGCGCAACGACCGCTATGTGCTCAACGGCACCAAAATGTGGATCACCAACGGACCGGATGCCGAGACGCTGGTCGTCTACGCCAAGACCGATCCGGAACTCAATTCGCGCGGCATCACCGCCTTCATCGTCGAAAAAGCCTTTGCCGGTTTTTCCGTGGCGCAAAAGCTCGACAAGCTCGGCATGCGCGGCTCGAACACCGGCGAGCTGGTGTTTGAGAATGTCGAAGTGCCGTTCGACAATGTGCTGCACGAGGAAGGGCGCGGTGTCGAGGTGCTGATGTCGGGCCTCGACTACGAACGCGCCGTGCTGGCCGGCGGGCCGATCGGGCTGATGGCTGCGTGCCTCGATGTAGCGATACCTTACGTGCACGAGCGCAAGCAGTTCGGCCAGCCAATCGGCGAATTCCAGCTCGTGCAAGGCAAGCTCGCCGACATGTATGCGACGATGAACGCGGCGCGCGCCTACGTCTATGCCGTGGCCGCCGCCTGCGATCGCGGTGAGACGGCCCGCAAGGATGCTGCCGCCTGTATTCTCTTCGCCGCCGAAAAGGCGACGCTGATGGCGCTCGAGGCCATCCAGCTTTTGGGCGGCAATGGCTACATCAACGACTACCCGACCGGCCGGCTGCTGCGCGACGCCAAGCTCTACGAGATCGGCGCCGGCACCAGCGAAATCCGCCGTTGGCTGATCGGGCGGGAAATCATGGCGGAGAGCGCCTAATGGCATCCTTTTGAACTTTTGCCAGAAGCCATGCGATGTGGCATATTTCGGACTATGTGCCACAATCCTAGCGAGACGAACCATGGCGGGCAGAACGGGAAAGTCCGGATTTGACGAAGATCAGCAAGCACAGTTCGATGCCAGCGCTCGCAAAACGCCGCTTAGGGTTCCGGCGAAACGCGAGCGTGTCAAGCTTGGCGAGGGCGGGCGCTTCGTCATCCCTGCTGCGATGCGCGAGGAGATGGGCGTGAAGCCTGGCGAGGAGACGATCCTGCATGTCGAAAACGGCGAGCTGCGGGTAAGATCGTGGCTGCAGAATCTGCGGCGCGTCCAGGCCGAATTGTCGGCGCTGAAACAGCCCGGTGAAAGCGTCGTCGACGAATTTCTGAAGGAGCGGCGGGAAGAGCAGCGTCGAAGCGACAAGCGTCTCGACCGGCTTCACGCCGAAGGGACGACAGGAAAGCGGGCGAAATGAAGCCCTACGTCATGGACAGTTCGGCGGCACTCGCAATCCTGCTCAACGAGCAAGGCACCGATAGTGCTTTGGGGTTCGCGCCGGATGCACAATGCAGTTCGGTCAATGCGGCCGAAATCATTGCCAAGCTGATCGACAAGGGACGCAGCATGGAACAGGCCGCGGACGACCTCGCCAGTCTCGGCATGCCGATCGCCGTTTTCGACGAAGCGATGGGCATCGCCGCCGGGCAGCTTCGCCAACTGACGCGGCATCGCGGCCTGTCGTTGGGCGATCGGGCCTGCCTCGCGCTGGCTATTCGCGAGAACGCCATTGCCGTCACCGCTGATCGCGATTGGAGCGACCTCGATGTCGGCTGCAAGATCGAGCTGATCCGGTAGCGCCATGGCCCCCCTCACCTCGCAGATCTCGCCCGCCTCCGATATTTTCCGCGCCAATGCCGAGCGCATGCGGGCGCTGGTCGCCGATATTGCTGAGAAAGCGGCCACGGTCGAACGCGGCGGCTCGGAAGAGGCGCGCGAGCGGCACGTCTCCCGCGGCAAGCTCCTGCCGCGGCAACGCCTCGCCCAATTGCTCGATACCGGCTCGCCCTTCCTCGAAATCGGCCAGTTCGCGGCATGGTCGATGTATGGCGAGGACATCCCGTCGGCCGGTCTCATCGCCGGCATCGGGCGCGTCGAAGGCACCGAAGTGATGGTCGTCGTCAACGACGCCACGGTGAAGGGCGGCACCTATTATCCGCTGACAGTGAAGAAGCATCTGCGTGCACAGGAAATCGCGCTGCAGAACAATCTGCCTTGCGTCTATCTGGTCGACAGCGGCGGCGCCAATCTGCCCAATCAGGACGAGGTGTTTCCCGACCGCGATCATTTCGGCCGCATCTTCTATAACCAGGCCAACATGTCGGCCGCCGGCATTCCGCAGATCGCCTGCGTCATGGGGTCGTGCACTGCCGGCGGCGCCTATGTGCCTGCGATGTCGGACGAGACAATCATGGTGCGCAACCAGGCAACCATCTTTCTCGGCGGCCCGCCGCTGGTGAAGGCGGCCACCGGCGAGGACGTCACCGCCGAGGACCTCGGTGGCGCCGACGTGCACACAAGGCTTTCCGGCGTTGCCGACCACTATACGCTCGACGACGAGCATGCGCTGGCCATATGCCGGCGTATCGTCAAAAACCTGAATCGGAACAAGACTGTAAGCCTTGCCTTACAGAAATCGGTTCCGCCGCTTCACGATCCACATGAACTCTACGGCATCGTGCCGACGGATCTGCGCCAGCCCTACGAGGTACGCGAGGTAATCGCCCGCACAGTCGACGGCTCCGAATTCGATGAGTTCAAGCAGAATTATGGCACCACGCTGGTCACCGGTTTTGCCCATCTCAGCGGCATGCCGGTCGGCATCATCGCCAACAATGGCGTGCTGTTTTCGGAAAGCGCGCTAAAGGGCGCGCATTTCATCGAGCTGTGCTGCCAGCGCAGGATCCCGCTGATTTTCCTGCAGAACATCACCGGCTTCATGGTCGGGCGGAAATACGAGGCCGGCGGCATCGCCAAGGACGGCGCCAAGCTGGTCATGGCGGTCGCAACGGCCAAGGTGCCGAAGATGACCGTGATCATCGGCGGCTCGTTCGGCGCCGGCAATTACGGTATGTGCGGACGCGCCTATTCGCCACGCTTCCTGTGGATGTGGCCGAATGCCCGCATTTCGGTGATGGGCGGCGAGCAGGCTGCAACGGTGCTGGCCGTGGTCAAGCGCGAAGGCATCGAGCGCAAGGGCGGGGAATGGAGCGCCGAGGAGGAGGCGAAATTCAAGAAGCCGATCCTGATGAAATACGAGCATGAAGGCCACCCGCTCTATTCGTCGGCAAGGCTCTGGGACGACGGCATCATCGACCCGGCCAAGACCCGCGAGGTGCTGGCGCTCAGCCTTTCGGCCGCGCTCAACGCCGAGATCGAAGAGACAAGGTTCGGCGTGTTCAGGATGTGAGATGAGCGAAATCGGCCAGAGGATTCGCATTCAAACCGGCGACATCACGAAGCTGGCGGTCGATGCCATCGTCAACGCCGCCAACACCTCTCTTCTCGGAGGCGGCGGCGTCGACGGCGCTATCCACCGCGCGGCCGGCCCCGAGCTTGTGGCAGAATGCCGGACCTTGCATGGCTGCAAGGTCGGAGACGCAAAAATCACCAAGGGCTACAGGCTGCCCGCGCGCTACGTCATTCATACGGTCGGGCCGGTCTGGCAAGGTGGCAGCAAAGGAGAAGCCGAACTGCTCGCCTCCTGCTATCGCCGGTCGCTCGAAATCGCCGCCGCAAAGGACTGCCGGACGGTGGCGTTTCCAGCGATCTCGACCGGGGCCTACCGCTACCCAAAGGATCAGGCGACGCAAATTGCTGTCGGGACCGTGAGCGCCTTCATCGGCCAGAACATCGTTCCGGAAACCGTCATTTTCTGCTGCTTCGACGAGCCGACGGCCGAATTGTATCAGCGGGTCGTTGCCGCACTCGGCAAAGCGTGATCCACAGCCATGAGAAATCTGCAGACCCATTTTCAGTCATCCAACTGGCCATACAGAAAAATTGCGGCTATAGCTGTTTTTCAACGTCAATGGGGCTTGGGCGAAGGTGAAACAGCAACTTTTCCAGAAAACTACTGCCGCAATACTTTCGGGGTTACTTATATTGTTGCGCCAGGCACTGGCGCGGCGGGATCGCTGGCCGGAAGCGAAGGCGACAAGCGCTTTTCACCACTTCTGCCTGGCAGCGCCAAGGACGAGTGCACCAAGGCCTACAAGGCCTATGTCGCTGCAAGCGGCCATTCGGCATACGCCACGACGTCTTTCGTGCGGGTCAGGGACGGTTACGTCCTGTGTGGCGCCCACTACAACGCCTCGTCGCAAAAGGCGGCAGAGGCCATGGCGATGAAATCCTGCCAGAGCGCACGGGCGTACTACAAGGTGGCGGCCAGCGGCAACTGTCAGATCGCGGCTTCGAAGTAGACGGGCAAACGCCGATCCGGGCTTGCCCGCGCCAAATCCGGGAGGCCCGATGTTCGCCAAGATCCTGATCGCCAACCGTGGCGAGATCGCCTGCCGGGTGGTCCGCACGGCACGCAGGATGGGTGTGCGCAGCGTCGCCGTCTATTCCGATGCCGACGCTCACGCCTTGCATGTCGAAATGGCCGACGAAGCGGTGCATATCGGCGCCTCTCCCGCCAACGAAAGCTATCTGCGCGGCGACAAGATCATTGCGGCGGCCTTGGCCACAGGTGCCGAGGCCATCCATCCGGGCTACGGCTTTCTTTCGGAAAACCCCGATTTCGTCGACCAGGTGGTCGCGGCCGGGCTGATCTTCATTGGGCCGTCGGCGGCCTCGATCCGTGCCATGGGACTGAAGGACGCGGCCAAGCGGCTGATGGAAAAGGCCGGCGTGCCTGTCGTTCCGGGCTACCATGGCGAAGCGCAGGAGATCGTGTTGCTCGCCTCCAAGGCGCGCGAGATAGGCTACCCCGTATTGATCAAGGCGCGCGCCGGCGGCGGCGGCAAGGGCATGCGGCGCGTCGAGCATCCCGATGATTTTTCGGAAGCACTGTCGGGCGCGCGGCGCGAGGCGAAAGCCGCGTTCGGTGACGACCGCGTCTTGGTGGAAAAATATGTCGACAAGCCGCGCCACATCGAAGTGCAGGTATTCGGCGACAGTTTCGGCAATGTCGTGCACCTCTACGAACGTGACTGCTCGGCACAGCGCCGCCACCAGAAGGTGATCGAGGAGGCGCCTGCCCCGGGCATAACGCCGGCACTGCGCAAGGCAATGACCGAAGCGGCGGTGAAAGCCGCCAAGGCAATCCACTATTCCGGCGCCGGTACCATCGAGTTCATCGTCGATGCCTCGCAAGGTCTGAAGGCCGACCGTTTCTGGTTCATGGAAATGAACACCCGCCTGCAGGTCGAGCACCCCGTCACCGAAATGGTCACCGGCATCGACCTGGTCGAGTGGCAGTTGCGGGTAGCCTCCGGCGAAAAACTGCCGAAGACGCAGAGCGAGATCGCGCTCTCCGGCCACGCCTTCGAGGCGCGCATCTATGCCGAGGACGCGGCAAGAGGGTTTTTGCCGGCGACCGGCACGTTGCACCATCTGAAATTTCCGCAGCCGGCACCGGAGGGTGCGACCATGCGCGTCGAAACCGGTGTGTGCGCCGGCGATGCGATTTCCCCGTTTTACGACCCGATGATCGCCAAGCTGATCGTCCATGGCAAGGACAGACGGGCGGCGCTCACGGCACTTGGCGAGGCGCTGTCGCAGACCGAAATCGCCGGCTCGACCGTCAACACTGGCTTTCTTGCCGCGCTGGCCGCTGATGCAGCTTTTGCGGCGGGCGATCTCGATACCGGCCTGATCTCCAGGCATCAGCAGGCGTTGACGGCGGTTGCGCCGCCGAGCGGTGAGACGATTGCCGCCGCGGCACTTGCCGCGTCCGGTGCGCGCGACATGCCGTCCTCGGACGATCCCTGGTTGTCGCTGGCCGGCTATGCGCATTTCCACGCTGTAGTGCGGCGCATGCTGCTGAAGTTTGGCGAGCAGGAGATCGTCGCGCGCGTGTCGGTGCGGCCGGACAGACGGTTCGAGGTGGCGCTGGAAGCGCCCTATGACAGCGTCAATTCGCATGATCTCCGTACCACCCCTCGCCTCGCCCGCTGGCCGGGCCACGTCACCGTCTTCGAGGGCGCTATCGGCTACGATTTTGCCGTGCCGGACCCGCTGGCGCGAGCCGACGAAGCCGCCGCTTCCGGCAGCCTGCGCGCGCCGATGCCGGGCCTGGTCAAATTGGTGCGTGCGGCAAAAGGCGAGGCCGTGATCAAGGGCCAGCCGCTGCTGATCCTGGAGGCGATGAAGATGGAGCACACCATTGCCGCGCCCCATGACGGGCTTATCGCCGAGATCGCCGCCGAAGGCGCGCAGGTCACCGACGGAACCGTGCTGGTTCGCTTTGCCGAGGAACCACAACTGACCGCAGTTTCCTTATCCACGAAGTGACCCCGAGCGCGTCACAAAAGGCACCGCAGAGATGAAAATGGCCGGGTTTGAGCCGGCCATTTTCAATTACAACATAGTTCTATCAGGGCTGGATCGGCGCGTATTTGCCGTCATGCCACTGGTTGATGTCGTAGCTGGCGTTCTTGAGGTCGCCCTTCTCGTCGAAGGTGACCGGCCCGACAACCGTGCTGATCGGCTGGCCGTTCTTCAACGCCTCGGCGACCTTGGCCGGGTCGTCGCTGCCGGCGCGCTTGATGCCCTCGGCGAATGCCTGGATCACGGCATAGGAAAACAGCGTGAAGCCCTCCGGCACAAAGCCGCCGGCCTTGATCTTGGCGATGGCTTCCTTGGCTTCGGGCTTCGACTGCGGATCCGATGGGAAGACGAACATGGTGCCTTCGCCGGCCGGACCGGCAACCTGCCAGAATTCCGGCGAAGCGATCGAGTCCGGCATGATCAACTGGAACTTGAGGTTCTGCTCCGCCGACTGGCGCAGGATGAGGCCGGCTTCGGGGTGATAGCCGCCGAAATAGACGACGTCAGCCTTCAGCTCCTTGAGCTTGGTAACAAGCGCGGAATAGTCCTTCTCGCCGGCGTTGATGCCCTCGTAGAGGATTTCATTGAGACCGTTCTGGTTCATCGTTGCCTTCACGGCATCGGCCACGCCCTGCCCATAGGCGCTCTTGTCGTGCAGGATGACGACTTTCTTGCCGGCATATTTCTTGGCGATCCAGGGACCAATAAAAGCGCCCTGCGCATCGTCGCGCGTATAGAGGCGCATGATCGTCGGCCAGCCGGCCTTCGCCGCTGCGTCGGTCAACACCGGGTTTGAGGAAGCCGGACTCATCATCAGCGCACCGGCTTCTGCGTAGACAGCGGAGGCCGGGATGCTGGAGCCCGAGCAGGCGTGGCCATCGATGAACTTGACACCATTGGCGATGATGCGGTTGGCGACCGAAACCGCCTGCTTCGGATCGCACTGATCATCCTCGATGTCGAGCTTGATCTGGCGACCGTCGACGCCGCCAGCCGCGTTGATCGCGTCGGCGGCGGCTTGCGCGCCTTGCTTGAACTGATCGCCGATGGTGGCAAGCTGCCCGGTCATCGGTCCGACCACCGAAAAGGTGACGTCGTCGGCGAAGGCGACCGGCGCGGTCATCATCAGGCCAAATATGGCTGCGCTCAAAATACTGAATTTCTTCATGGTGACATAACTCCTCCACTCTCGCGCAGCCGCCCGGCCGCGCCTCTTCCAGAGTGGCGGGAGAATTTCATCCTTCGCCGGAGCTGTCTAGACGCATCGTCGGCACTCGATTGGGCCTGTAACATGCGGTCCCAAAGACAAAGCCGCGCCAGCCCTGTTCCGGCCGGGTCGCGGCTTTTGCCGTTGAGCTTGCCGGCGCATCAGCGCCGGAACCCGCTGGCTTTCCCTGTCAGTTGCACGGCTCGGCCCGATCAGCCTGCCGTGTTCTTGGTTTTGAATTGGTCGGCCATCTTGCGCGGCCTCTTTTTTTTCGGGGCCAGCCGTCTGCGCGGCCTTGACCCGAAGCGTCCCTGTCAGTGAACTCAGTGTCGGCGAATTCAGTGCATCGTCATCCATTCGCGGGCTTCGCGCAGCGCCCTGGCGATCTCGACTTTCGACATGGCGGCCGACAATTCAGAACGCAGTTCCGCGGCGCGGGCCGAACCCTTGATCGCGGCGATGTTGAACCATTTGTGGGCGGCGACGACATCGGTCTCGCAATCACGGCCGGTCGCATACATCATGCCCAACTCGAAAAGAATATCGGCCTGGGCAGTTGCCCCCATGGCGCCGAAGCCGGCTTCAAGCATTTCAAAACGTGCCATTTCAAATCCCCTGTTCTGGCTCCCGAGAGCTGTCTCCGTCTGTCCCTCGGTGTCCTTGATTACCTTCGGGGGCGGCCGCTCTTTCGATGCTTTCGAGGATGCCGCGGAGGCTTGAATCCGTCGTTAAATGGCGTGCTTAATTTGAGGAAAACAAAGCTAAAACAAGAGGTAAACGCGAAAATTCGTTAAGGATACAAAGCCAGCAACTGCGCCAGTTTGCACAAAATTTGAAGAAAACTTGCGAGGCGCGGATCAAGACTCCGCTAACCACAGAAGACAAAGACGTGTGCGGCCCGTTTCATTTTTCGCCGGCGCGGCCGTTCGGGAGCGGGCAAAAACCCGCAACCCTTCCGTCGCGGCACCGCTTTTGTTTTTCCGGGAGCTGGACTAGCTTACGTTTGCGTAAGGGGCAGACAGCCGGGACGGATCCCGATTGGACTTGCCTGAGGGAGGAAAGACATGTTTCGATACGTGAGTCTGGCCCTCGCGGCCGCAATAATGATGACCGGCGCGGCATGGGCCGATCCGATCGAAGGCAATTGGAAAACGCAAGCCGGAGCGACTGCCGCCATTTCGGGTGGCGGCGGGGCATTTTCGATTACGCTCAAATCCGGCAAATTTGCCGGCAAGAACATCGGTTCACTGAAGGTGGCCGGCGACAACAAATATGCCGGCACCATAACCGACCCCGAAACCGACAAGACCTATTCGGGCAAGGCTTCGCTTTCCGGCAATTCGCTCAAGATGAGCGGCTGCGTGTTCGGCGGGCTGATCTGCAAGAGCCAGACCTGGCACAAGCTCTGATCGTGCCATTCCTGCCGGGGTGCGCGGGGCCAGTCGGCCCTGTTTTCATATATCGGTCTCGCAGCCGCGGCTCGCCATAGGTCACTGCTTTCAAGGCGGCCCGCCCAGAGATCATCAACCATTTTGAACCCCAGATGAACGCCGGGATCAGAGCCGGTTCACCCTAGGCAAGGCATTATGATGCGTGTTGAAGGAGACACCGCCCGATGCTTGCCCGCCGCTTCACCATCGTCTGCCTGCTGATGAGCCTGTTCGGCATGTTGTTCGCCGTCCTTGTCGCCGAAGCCGGCCGGCCGGATCGCGCCTGGGATGTGGCCATTTCCTGCCGGCTCGGTTGCCCGAACCAGCTTCGCCACTGAACTCGACAGCGAGATATTGAAACCCACGCCATGACCCACCTCACCGCCAATGTCGTCAAGATCCTTCGGCTTCTGCCGCGGACGGCACTCATCCTGACGGTTCTGGCGGCCCCGGTCCTGGCCGTGCCGACGATGCGCGCCGATGCCGGTTCGACCATCGAGGCGCCTGCGCTGAGAAAGTCCGGCGTCGGCTTTTTGCTGCTGGTCAGCTTGCGGCGAGGCTAGGCCGCCGGAAAGAAAACCGCCGACAGGGCGTTTTGAGACCGCCTTACCCCCTCCCAACTGCGCGCCCAACTCTCTATATTGGGTCATGGAAAAGCGAATCTATCCTCAAGCCATTGAATCGGTCGTCACGCCGGAGCCGTTCGGCCGACAGAGCTTCAACGATGCCAAGAAGGCGGTCGCGGCCCTGCAGGTGCTTTACGACCGCAACACCAAGTTCCTGCGCGATTCATTTGCCGCGCTCGCCGCGGGCGGCGACAACAACAAACGCTACCGGGCCTTCTATCCGGAGATCGGCGTCACCACGAGTTCGTTCACCCAGATCGACTCGAGGCAGGCCTATGGTCACATGCCGACGCCGGGGCATTTCTCAACCACAATCACCCAGCCTGCTCTTTTCGAGAGCTATCTCACCGAACAGCTTCGGCTGATCATGCGCAACCACGGCGTTCCGGTCACGGTTTCAGAATCGACCACTCCTATCCCCCTGCATTTCGCCTTTCTCGAAGGCACGCATGTCGACGGTGCCGCTGCGGAACGCATCAAACGGCCGATCCGTGACCTGTTCGACGTGCCGGATCTCGACGGCACCGACGACCAGATCGCCAACGGTACATTCGAAGTGGGATTGGGCGAGGCACGGCCGCTGGCGCCGTTCACGGCACAACGGATCGACTATTCGCTGCATCGGATGTCGCACTATACGGCGACCAGTCCCCAGCATTTCCAGAACTTCGTGCTGTTCACCAACTACCAGTTCTACATCGACGAATTCGTCGCCCGTGCACGCGAATTGATGGCCAATGGCGGTGACGGATATGTAGAGTTCGTCGAGCCGGGCAATATCGTGACCAAAGTGGGCGACAGCGCGCCTGGTGAGGGTGCTGCCCCCCCTCGCCTGCCGCAGATGCCGGCCTATCATCTGAAGAAGCCGAATCATGGCGGCATCACCATGGTCAATATCGGCGTTGGCCCCTCCAACGCCAAGACCATCACCGACCATATTGCGGTGCTGCGGCCGCATGCCTGGGTGATGCTCGGCCATTGCGCCGGCCTGCGCAACACGCAGGCGCTGGGCGATTATGTGCTGGCACACGCCTACGTTCGGGAAGACCATGTCCTCGACGACGATCTTCCGGTCTGGGTGCCGATCCCGCCGCTGGCTGAAATCCAAGTGGCGCTGCAGGAAGCGGTCGCCGAGGTCACCGGGCTTTCCGGCTACGACCTCAAGCGCATCATGCGCACCGGCACCGTCGCCACTATCGACAACCGCAACTGGGAGCTGCGCGACCAGCGCGGGCCGGTGCAGCGGCTGTCGCAGTCGCGGGCGATCGCGCTCGATATGGAATCGGCAACGATCGCCGCCAACGGCTTCCGCTTCCGGGTTCCCTATGGCACGCTGCTTTGCGTATCCGACAAGCCGCTGCATGGCGAATTGAAGCTGCCCGGCATGGCGACCGAGTTCTACAAGCGGCAAGTGGCGCAGCACCTGACCATCGGCATCAGGGCGATGGAGAAGCTGGCTGAAATGCCGATGGAGCGACTGCATTCGCGCAAGCTCAGGAGCTTTTCGGAAACGGCCTTCCAGTAAATGCCGAATCGCATGTGTCGGTCCGGGTCAGGACATTTCGTCATCTTGATTGAGCCGCACTTCTGCCGATAGACAAAGCGATGGCACGTATTCGGGACATGACGGTTGCGCTGGCATTCGTCGCAATGCTTGCACTCTCGGCCGCGCTGGTGGCCGGGTTTTTCGGATCGCTGCATCCGGCCCTCGATTCCTTTGCTCATTTCCGCGTCCATTTTTCGGTGCTGATGGCGCTTTGCGCTCTGCCCCTGCTCGCCACCTCGTTTCGCCTGCAGGCCGCGGCCGCCTTGCTGTTTGCGATAGCCTCCTTTGCCACCACGTCGAATGCCTTGCCGCTTTCGCGGCTATGGCAGGTGCAGGCCGCCTACGAAGCCAAACCCGGTGACGAGCCAGTCTACCGCCTGTTGCAGATGAACCTCAGGTTCAACAATCCAACACCCGAGAAGGTGCTGTCGCTGATCGGCCGGACCCAGCCCGATGTGATCACCCTCGACGAGGTGTCCGAGATGTGGAAAGCAAAGCTTGGGCTGCTGTCCGGCGCTTATCCCTACCGGATCCTCTGCCCGTATCCCAATGGCGTGTTCGGCGTTGCGTTGCTGTCCAGACGACCGTTTGCCACAGGCACGGCGCCGCACTGCGACAGCCGCGGCGCGATGGCGATCGCCACGGTCGATTTTGGCGGAACCGACGTCGATGTCGGCGCCATCCACCTCACCTGGCCATGGCCGCACAACCAATCACGGCAGATTGGAGGGTTGTCTGACGAAATCGCCTCGCTTGGCGAGACGTCGATACTGGCGGGCGACTGCAACGCAGCGCCATGGAGCGCCGCTGTCCGGCGCGTCGCATCGCTTGGCAAGCTGACTGTAATGCCGTCGGTCGGGCCGACCTGGCTCTACAGAAAGCTGCCGGATTTCCTGCGCTTCGCCGGACTGCCGATCGACCAGGTTTTCAGCAAGGGCGCCATCGTTATCCGTTCGGCGTCGACCCTTGAGGACACCGGCTCAGACCATCTGCCGGTGCTGGTGGAGTTTTCGCTACGGTCGCTCGACGAGCACCAGACGGCGACCGCGCTTGCAGCGCTGCCTGGCGGGACGCGAAGCTGAAAATCCGCAGTCCAGTCTCGACCTGGCTTATTACTGGCCCACAAAAGCGCGGATGAGGTGCTCGACAGGGCCGCCGTCGCGATGCTCGTGCGCATCGAAGGCGATCTGCTTTGCCTCGTATTCGGCATAGATGGCATTGATCCGGCGCTTTGCCTCGCGACGTGCCTCGAAACAGTGCGGGTCATCAGCGACTGTCAGCCCTCGAACCGACTTTTCGGTGGCCCGCATCATCTGTCTGGCGATGCGGCCATGGGTCTCTTCATGGGCGCGGACGCCAGCGAAGAACCGCTTCCAGCGCTTCTGCAGCGCAGGCGATGGGGCTGAGACCAGTTTGGGATAGGTATAGAAGAGATTGAGCGTCCCGTTGGCCTGGCGCAGGCGGCAGACGCCGTTTTCCTGATGGGCGTCGAAGGTCCAATCACCGACGCTGTAGCCGGTTTGCGCGATGGCGTGGGTCATGAAGCCGTGCTTCGGCCCACTGCGATCCATGGCCTCGATCAGGGCCGCGCCGGTGGTTCCGGCAATGTTGTAAGTTCGTGTCTTGACCAGCACCTTAGTGCCGGCCAAGGCTGCAGGGGCGCACAATGCCCCGATCGCCACAACGCTCGTCAGAACTGCCAGGCGCATTTTTCCTTCCTCCCTGTCGCCGCAGAAAGGAAACACAGGCAGGCGGTTTATTCAACAATCCTACGGTTGCGCTGCTCCTCATCTTGTTTAGTCCGGAACAAACCTTGTGACTTACATGTTCTGGTAGACCGGGCCCTCGCCGCCCTGTGGCGGCACCCAATTTATGTTCTGGTTCGGGTCCTTGATATCGCAAGTCTTGCAGTGCACGCAGTTCTGCGCGTTGATGACGAAGCGCACATCCTCTGCCGCAGAATCGGCGGCGGCATTGCCGTCCTTGTCGACCCATTCGTAGACGCTGGCCGGGCAGTAACGCGTCGAGGGCCCGGCATAGACGTCATGCTCGGAGCGCTTTTGCAGGTCCATGTCGGCGACGAGCAGATGCACCGGCTCGTTCTCCTCGTGGTTGGTGTTGGACAGGAACACCGACGACAGCCGGTCGAAGGTCAGCACCCCGTCCGGCTTCGGGTAGGCGATCTTCTGGTGCGCGGCGGCCGGTTCCAGCGTGGCGTAGTCGGCCTTGCCGTGCTTCATCGTGCCGAAGGCCGAGAAGCCGAACAGCGTGTTCAGCCACATGTCGAGCCCCCCAAGGCCGACGCCGACAATGGTGCCGAAGCGTGACCATAGCGGCTTGACGTTGCGCACTTTCTTCAGGTCCTTGCCGATATCGGTGGCGCGCCAGGTGGCCTCATAGGAGGCCAGCTCGTCATTGGCGCGGCCGGCGGCTATCGCATCACAGACATGCTCGGCCGCCAGCATTCCGGAGAGCACGGCATTGTGCGAGCCCTTGATGCGCGGCACGTTGACGAAGCCGGCCGCGCAGCCGATCAGGGCACCGCCGGGGAAGGACAGTTTCGGCACCGACTGCCAGCCGCCTTCGGTGATGGCGCGGGCACCATAGCCCAGCCGCTTGGCACCCTCGAAGGTACCGCGGATCGCCGGATGGGTCTTGAAGCGCTGGAACTCGTCAAAGGGCGACAGATAGGGGTTCTTGTAGTTCAGGTGAACGACGAAGCCGACTGCCACCTGGTTGTCCTCGAGATGGTAGAGGAAGGAGCCGCCGCCGGTCTTCATATCGAGCGGCCAGCCGAAGGAATGCTGCACAAGGCCCGGCCGGTGGTTTTCCGGTTTGACCTGCCAGAGTTCCTTGAGGCCGATGCCGTATTTTCCTGGCTCGCGGCCGTCGGAAAGGTGGTATTTGGCGATCAGCTGCTTGGCGAGCGAGCCACGCGCGCCCTCGCCGATCAAGACATATTTGCCCATCAGCGCCATGCCCGGCGCAAAGCCCGGACCGTGCGTGCCGTCCTTCTCGACGCCCATGTCGCCGGTGACGACGCCGGTGACCGCACCGGCCTCGTTGTAGAGCAGGCCGACCGCGGCAAAGCCCGGATAGATCTCGACGCCCAGCGCCTCGGCCTTGGTCGCCAGCCAGCGGCAGACATTGCCGAGCGAGACGATATAGTTGCCGTGATTGTTCATCAGCGGCGGCATCAGGATATTGGGCAGACGGAACGAACCGGCGGGGCCGAGAACCAGGAAATGGTCGTCGGTGACCGGTGTCCTGAAGGGATGACCCTCCTCTTCGCGCCAGCCGGGCAGCAGCCGGTCGATGCCGATCGGATCGACGACGGCGCCGGACAGGATGTGCGCGCCGACTTCGCCGCCCTTTTCCAGCACGACGACGGAAAGCTCGGGATTGACCTGCTTGAGACGGATCGCGGCGGCGAGGCCGGCCGGGCCGGCGCCGACGATGACCACGTCGAATTCCATGCTTTCGCGTTCGATATCGCTCATCGACCCCTCACTGGCTCGCTATTCCCGGCATCTTGCTGGCTCACGCGCTGCATAGCGCATCAAATAGCGACGGGAAACCGGCGCGGACGTGACAATACCGATTTCGCCAAAAAGTCGCGTCCTGCCACACAGATTCGCGGTGGCGAGCATCAATCTTCAATCCTATTCCGTTTGCACAGATATGTCGCACTGATGTTTTTAATTGTTCGACGGCTTGCTTATCGGCCATACTTCCCGCCATGCGCATATTCGGGCCGGCTGGCTTTTCATCGACGCGCTTTTTTTTCACGCCCGGCCGGATTTGCCGTGCGGCGCTGTTGGCGCTGCTGCCACTGACGACCCTCGATGCCCATGCCGAGCAGCAACTGGTCTGGGCGACCGGCGCCTATTCCTTTTCCGACGAGCGCGGCGGCTTCCGCATCACCGGGGCTTCCGGCATCGGCACGAAAGAGGATCCGCTGGTCATCACCGAAGAGCTGAATTCAGCGACGCCGGTAACGCTGGCCATTCGCACGACAAAGCCGATCCAGCCGTTCGGCAAGGCGGGAGACTTCGCCAATGGTCTGATGTATATGCGCATCGACGTGCTCAACAATAGCGGCCAGGCCTGGGTCGAGTTCCAGTTCGAACTCCAGGAGATCCTCGACCAGCCCAGCGTGTTCGGCGACGGCCTGTCGTTCGACCAGCGCAACAAAACGCCTGAAAATATCTGGTCGAGCAGCTACGCCGATTTCGACCGCAATTTCGAACCGTATGACCGCCTGCTGTTCAAGAACGGCAAGATCGACCCGCTGAAGACCGCCAGCTTCCATTTCCTGATCACCGACTACACGCCGCGCTGGACGTTCTATCTGGTGCAGGATCCGCGCATACCGTCGAGCTGAACTTGCAAATTCAAGCTTCGCGGCCGAATGTGAAACCATGACTGCCGCCCCCCACAATAGCCGAGCCGATCTCGCCGAGCTGCTGGCCTTCTACGCCACCGCCGGCGTCGACGAGGCACTTGAAGAACACCCGGTAAACAGGTTTGCAGAAGCCAGGCCACCGGAGCGGGTGCCTGCGGCGGCCGCTATGCCGGCCGGTGAAAATGCGGCGCCACAACGCTCGACGAGCGTGTCGCGCGCCGAAATGGGCGAGAGACCCAATACGGCACCGGCAGTGCGAACGTCCCCGGCCATGTCAACGGTGCCCGACGAGGCGCAAGCGGCATTGGCGCGGCAACTGGCGAGATCGGCGGCAAGCCTCGACGAGCTTCGCCAGCACATGGCGGCATTCGACGGCTGCAATCTCAAATTCACCGCCAAGAACCTTGTGTTCGCCGACGGCAATCCGACTGCCGAGGTGATGCTGGTCGGCGAAGCGCCGGGTCGCGATGAGGACATAGAGGGCTTGCCGTTCGTTGGCCGCTCCGGCCGGCTGCTCGACCGCATGCTGGCCGCGATCGGTCTTGACCGGACGTCCGTCTACATCGCCAATGTCATTCCCTGGCGGCCGCCGGGCAACCGCACGCCGACCCCGCACGAGACCGAGATCTGTCGGCCGTTCATCGAGCGGCAGATCGAGTTGGTCAATCCGAAGGTGCTGGTCAATCTCGGCGGCCCGTCGGCAAAGACCCTGCTCAACACCTCCGAAGGCATATTGCGGCTGCGCGGCAACTGGCGCGTCCACACGACCCCGTCCGGCGTCGCCATTCCTGCCATGCCGACCCTGCATCCGGCCTATTTGCTGAGAACGCCGGCGCACAAGAAGCTGGCGTGGCGGGATTTCCTCGAAGTGAAGGCGAAGTTGCGGGCGCTTGGGTAATGGTGCAGAGCGCGTCTTCAGTTCTCCCCTTGCGAGAAAGGAAGGGCGGCATCATGACTTCGCAGGTAATTGAAATGCGCCCACTGCCGGCCTAGTCATCTCGTTATGACAGCAGCCCAGATTTCCGCCGGCAGTCTCATTCGCGAATGGCGTACACGCCGGCGCATGAGCCAGCTCGACCTCGCTATGGAGGCCGAGATCTCGCAGCGGCATCTGAGCTTCGTGGAAAGCGGCCGCGCCGCACCCTCGCGTGACATGGTGCTGCATCTGGCGGAGCAGCTTTCGATCCCGCTCAGGCAGCGCAACCAGCTGCTGCTGGCCGCCGGCTTTGCCCCGAGCTTCGGCGAACGACCACTTGACGATGCCTCGATGGCACCGGCGATGGCGGCGGTCGAGACCGTGCTCAAGGCGCACGAGCCGTTCCCGGCGCTTGCCGTCGACCGGCATTGGAACCTGGTGTCGGCGAACGCCGCCATCGGCCCGTTCCTCGCCAATGTCGCCGATGCCTCCCTGCTGAAGCCGCCGGTCAACGTTTTGCGCCTCAGCCTGCATCCCGGCGGCATCGCGCCGCGTATCGTCAACCTAGCGGAATGGCGGACGCATCTTCTGGAGCGGCTGAGGCGGCAGAACGACGCTACCGCCGATCCGGTTCTGGTCGAGCTCGAGCGTGAGCTTCGGGCCTATCCGTCCGGCCTTAGGGGCAGCCGGCCGGCGCCGGTCGAACCGAACGCGATTGTCCATCCGCTCAAGCTTGCCCATGGCGACGCGGTGCTGTCGTTCATCAGCACCATCACCGTGTTCGGCACGCCACTCGACGTGACGCTGTCGGAGCTGGCGATCGAATCTTTTTTCCCCGCCGACGAACAGACGCGGGCGGTGCTGGTGCGGCTGGCGACAGAGCGGACTGACGCAGCGAAGCCGTGATCACCCTTCCGGCGCGACGGCCTTGCGGGTGCGGGTGCGTTCGAGACCCAGCTGGCGCTCGCGCCAGATGATGAAAATCCCCGCCGCAACCACGATCATGCCGCCGACCAGCATGTTGATCGTGGCGACGTCGCCAAAGACCAGATACCCGACGACGACGCCGAGGATCATCGAAGTGTATTCGAAGGGTGCCACGACGGAAGCCTCGGCATGGCGATAGGCCGAGGTCATCAGGATCTGGCCAAGCCCGCCGCAAAAACCCGCGGCAATCAGAAGCCCGGCCTGTGCCGTCGTCAGCGCCTGCCAGCCGAATGGCAGCGAAAGCAGCGCCATGAGGCTCGCGGTAACCGAAAACCACAGCACGATGGTCGCCGTCCGCTCGCTCTGGACGAGGTTGCGAACCAGGAGCATGGCGATGGCCGAGATCGCCGCGGCTATGAGGGCGGCAATGACGCCGAGCACCTCCTGATCGCCGAGGGCAGCGCCCGAACTGAGCAGCGTCAGTTCCGGCCACGAGATGATCAGCACCCCGACCAGGCCGACGGCAACCGCACTCCAACGATAGATGCGGATGGCTTCGCCGAGGAAGATCGAACTGAACACCACGACCAGCAGCGGCTGCGCGTAGTTCAGCGTGATCGCCTCCGGCAGCGGCAGCCGCGTCAGCGCGAAGAAGCCGAGCCCCATGGCACAGACACCGACGACGCCGCGCGCAATGTGGTTGAGCGGGCGCTTTGTCGAAAAGGCGGTTCCGAGTTTTCCCTGGAAGGCGAGGAAGGCGATGATCGGAAAAATGGCAAAGAAGGAGCGGAAGAAGACGATCTGGCCCGCCGGCACGGTGCCTGCCGCCTTGATGCAGGACGACATGCCAACGAAGACCGCCACCGATACGATCTTGAGCAAGATCCCGGTCAGCGTGCTGTGCTCGCCGGCAAGGTCGCCGGCTGCAAGCACTGGCAAATCCGGTCTGGCTGTCACGCCCCTTTTGCTTCCTCGATCGCCCAGATGCGCGCCGGCGTTGCCGGCATGTCGATGTGCCTGATGCCGTACGCGCGGTAGAACGCGTCGGTCACCCCATTGAGCGCGGCAGGCGTCGATCCGATCGTAACCGCCCCGGCGCCTTTGATGAAGGCCCGATCGTCGCGACGCAACACAGAGGCGCTCATCCCGAATTTCGGCGTGACGATGGTCATGGAAGCCTCGCGATGATGCTCGGGAAATGATCGCCGGAAATAGACGTCGCTGCAGTTTTGTCGAGGGAGTGTTTCGTGTAAAGAGCGCAGACTTCAAATTATTTGGACCAGCGGACCCGCCCGCCGCTCCCGGATCGACAGGAAAAATCAAGGAATGCGCACAGATACCGGCCAGGTCTTCAAACTCGAAGACTATCGCCCTAGTGATTATCTGATTCCGGAAACCAGCCTGACTTTCCGCCTTTCGCCTGAAGCAACGCATGTCACCGCCGTGCTGACGGTCGAACGTCGCGACGAGATTGCCGCGTCGGTGTCACTGGTGCTGGATGGCGACGGGCTGACGCTCCGCAGTATCGCCATCGACGGCCAGGAACCGAGCCTTGAGGATTTTCTCGTCACGCCCGATCAACTGACAATCATCAGCCCCCCTGCCACAAGGCGCTTCCAGCTGAGAATTGAAACCGTGTTGGCGCCGGCGCAGAACGAAGCGCTGATGGGCCTCTATCGCTCCAGCAACGTCTATTGCACGCAATGCGAGGCCGAAGGCTTTCGCCGCATCACTTATTTCCTCGACCGTCCCGACATCCTGTCGGTCTATACGGTGCGTATCGAAGCTGAGCGCAATGAGGCGCCGCTGCTTTTGTCCAACGGCAACCCGGCCGGCAGCGGCGAGCTTGCCGGCGGCTGGCACTATGCGGTCTGGCACGACCCCTTCCCCAAGCCGTCCTATTTGTTTGCGCTGGTGGCGGGCGACCTCGGCAATATCTCGGACAATTTCGTTACCCTGTCTGGCCGCAAGGTCGAGCTCGCAATCTATGTCGAACCGGGCAAAGAGAGGCTCGCCGGCTACGCCATGGACGCTTTGAAACGGTCGATGAAATGGGACGAGGACGCATTCGGCCGCGAATACGACCTTGATGTCTTCAACATCGTCGCCGTGTCCGACTTCAATATGGGCGCGATGGAGAACAAGGGCCTCAACATCTTCAACGACAAATATGTGCTCGCCGACCAGGAAACCGCGACCGACGCCGATTTCGCCAATATCGAAGCCATCATTGCGCATGAGTATTTCCACAATTGGACAGGTAACAGAATCACTTGCCGTGACTGGTTCCAGCTTTGCCTGAAGGAAGGCCTGACCGTTTTCCGCGACCACGAATTCTCCGCCGATCAGCGCTCGCGCGCCGTCAAGCGCATCGCCGAGGTACGTACGCTGCGCGCCCATCAGTTTCCCGAGGACCAAGGGCCGCTGGCGCATCCGGTGCGGCCGCGCCGCTACCGCGAGATCAACAATTTCTATACGGCGACGGTCTATGAAAAGGGCTCGGAAGTTGTGCGCATGATCCACACCATCCTCGGCGCAGAGACGTTCCGCGCCGGCATGGACCTCTACTTCGAACGTCACGACGGCCAGGCGGCGACGATCGAAGACTTCATCAAGGTGTTCGAAGACGTTTCCGGTCGCGACCTGTCGCAGTTTTCGCTCTGGTATCATCAGGCCGGTACGCCGAACCTGACCGTCAGTTCGGCGTATAATCCTGCGGCGCAGGAATTCACGCTCGAAATCGAGCAGTCGGTGCCGCCAACGCCGTCGGAAAGCCGCAAACGGCTGATGCACATTCCGCTTGCCTTCGGCCTGGTCGGCGCCGGCGGAGAGGCGACAGCCTATAGCGGCGTGGAAGGGGCGAATGTCGAGGACGGCGTCATCCATATCCGCAAACGCCGCCATGTCGTCAGGTTTTCCGGGATTGCCGAGCGGCCGGCCATGTCGCTCAACCGCGGCTTTTCGGCGCCAGTGACGCTTTCGGTCGAGCAGCGGCCCGACGACCAGTTTTTTCTGGCTGGCCATGACAGCGACGCCTTCTCGCGCTGGCAGGCATTCAACACGCTTTTGACCGATGCGCTGATTGCAGCTTTCCGCCAGATCCTGGACCACAGGCAACCCGAGTTCAGCTCCCGGCTGACCGGGCTTGCCGGCAAAATAGCCGGCGACGAAGCGCTCGAACCCGCCTATCGGGCACTGGCGCTGGCGCTGCCCGGCGAGGCCGATATCGCCCGCGACATCGGCAAGAACATCGACCCCGACGCCATTCTCGCGGCGCGCGGGGCGCTGGCAGTTGCGATCGCCGAGGCCAACCGCGAGATATTCTCCAACTTCTACGATCGGCTCGCCGACAATGGTCCGTTCAGCCCGGACGCGGCCAGTGCCGGGCGGCGGGCGCTGCGCAATGTCCTGCTGGACTATCTCTCCTTGCTGCCGGGAGGTGCGGAACTCGCTGCCCGGCACTTCCAATCGGCGACCAACATGACGGATCGTGCCGCGGCGTTGACCGTGCTTGCGCACCGTCACCACGGCTCGCCTAAGGCAATCAAGGCACTGGCCGATTTCGAGGCGAAATATGCAACCGATCCGCTGGTCATGGACAAATGGTTCCAGATCCAGGCCAGCGTGCCCGGTCCGCAAACCGTCGACGCGGTGCGGGCCTTGACCAGCCACCCAGCGTTCTCGATTGCCAACCCGAACCGGGTACGCTCGCTCATCGGTACGTTTTCCAGCGCCAACCAGACCGGCTTTCATCGCGCCGACGGCGAGGGCTACCGGCTTTTCGTCGAAACGGTGCTGCAGGTCGAAAAACGCAACCCGCAGGTGGCCGCCAGGCTGGCGACGGCGCTCAGGTCGTGGCGCTCGCTCGAACCCGTGCGGCAGGCCAAGGCAAGGGAGGCGTTGCTTTCAATCGCCAATACCGAGAAGCTGTCGGCCGATTTGCGAGACATCGTCGAGCGCACCCTGGCGTAAGCGACCTCCCCTTGTCGTGCAGGGGAATCGCATATGGCGATTTTGGGGTTGAGTTTAGGCTGAGAAAGGATTCTTTGGAGAGGCAGTTGAGCGAAGGAGCGAC
>NZ_JAMYUY010000026.1:0-69123 GCF_040323385.1 Mesorhizobium sp. M0045 | reverse complement strand
AATACTCCGCGTCGCATCAACGACGACAATCAGGAATCGCTGTTTTCCGCCATTTGAAGAGGGGGTGCATAATGAATCAGTCTTCACAATTACCCGAAAGAACAGCCTCTTCGCTGGCAGCGACGGCGGCGGACGGACATGGGCCACCATCGCCACGCTGCTGACCACCGCCAAGATGAACCAGGTCGATCCGCACGCCTGGCTCACCCAGACCCTCGAGCGTATCGCCAATGGCTGGCCAAACAGCGATATCGAGGCGCTTATGCCTTGGAACTACCAGCGCTGAACGGCATCAGCTACCCGCTTACGGATCACCGGCGTATCAAGCCGCATTCGATCCATGCTCGGCTTCAAGTCGCATGCGAACGACGTGGTTATCCTCTCCGGCATCGAGATGATCCACATGATGGGCAAGCGACAGGCGAGGTATGCCTACAAGTCTGTCGATCGCTGTTTCGATCTCCTCGCTGCCTGACGGACAGGCCGAAATGGCCGTTCACAACCCCATTTCCAGGTTTGCGACAGAGCCTTTTGTCGGCGTTGCCGGCTTCGAAGGGCCGGTGCGCGCCGAGCGGATCAAGATCACCCCCGGCCACCTTGCTGCGGCCACTCGCCGAGTACGAAGCGGTGGCCGGAGGGAGCTGGTGATGACGACCCTAGATCATGACCTGCTGATCGCAATCCTGGATCGGCTGAAGTTGACGGCGATCCGCGACCAGCTCGACACGCTCATGTCGAGCAAGATCGCGCAGTTCCCGTTTGTCCGCGAACTCGACGGCTTCGGCTTCGACGCGCAGCCATCGGTCTGCTTCAGCCAAACGTATTCATAGGTATGGGACAGGCTGCTATGTCCGCCACCCACGCCTGCTCCGAGGCCCTCCAGGGCAATGGTCTGAGACCTGGGCTCAAGCCCTTCGGCGAGGAGGATGAGACGCCGCTGGAGCTCGGGTGCAAGCGCTGCCACGCCCGCTCCGAGGCCCCACAAGGCCGAAGCGCAGTCGTCGGGGTCACGAGGCCCCTCGGCCACGACGACGAGACGCTGCTGGAGCCCGGTTGCAAGGGCTGCCACAGATGGCCTGAACCTGAATCCGCCTTTCTTGAGGCGTTGCGATTATCATCGCGGCGACACGCAGCTCTTGATTTGTGTGCGAAATCCTCAGCAGATCCATCGGGCTGAGCCGCTCAGCAATATCAACGAGAATGTCCAGCGGCAGATCAAGGATACTCAGAGGAGGAAACGCTTGATCTTGAGGCTCAGAGCGCGTCTGCTCCACTATAGAACAGGATGATTCACCGGGTCCTTCAACGCCAGCCGCCGGTTCCGATGAGAGAATTGTCCCTGATATCACGCTCGATGGAGTTAAATGCCGAGATGGGCGCCTTGCCACGCTCCTCAATGCCCCTCATGATTCACCGCCTATAGCTACCAACTGAATGAAGCATCGTGATTGTCGCGCAGCGGAATCCTCAAGGATCGGGCAGTTCGTAGGGGGCGCCGGTTTGACCAGGTTGAGCCCGCGAATTGCTCGATCGGACAAGATCCTAATTCTCGACCATGCGGTGAGGCTCGAACGAGATCCTCGGGACGCACTCCAAGGTTTCGATCATGTTCGGCACACAAGGAAAGGGCGGCATTGCTGCCGCCCTGTCCGCTGTAAGTTGATAGGGGCTGGATTAAAAATCCATACCGCCCATGCCGCCCATACCGCCGCCGCCCATGCCGCCAGGCATGCCGCCGCCAGCTGACTCCTTCTTCGGAGCCTCCGCGATCATGGCTTCGGTGGTGACGAGCAGGCCGGCGACCGAGGCCGCGTCCTGGAGGGCAGTGCGCACGACCTTGACCGGATCGAGGATACCCATGGCGATCATGTCGCCATATTCGCCGGTCTGGGCGTTGTAGCCGTAGGTCGCGCCCTTGTTGTCGAGGATCTTGCCGGCAACGATCGAAGCTTCCGCACCTGCGTTCGAAGCGATCTGACGGGCCGGAGCCTGCAGTGCACGACGAACGATGTTGATGCCGGCAGCCTGGTCGGCATTGACGCCGGTGACCTTGATGTTGGCCGAAGCGCGCAGCAGTGCGACGCCGCCGCCTGCAACGATGCCTTCTTCCACGGCCGCGCGGGTCGCGTTGAGGGCGTCGTCGACGCGGTCCTTCTTTTCCTTGACTTCGACTTCCGTCGCGCCGCCGACGCGGATCACCGCGACGCCGCCCGCGAGCTTCGCCAGACGTTCCTGCAGCTTCTCCTTGTCGTAGTCCGACGTGGTCTCTTCGATCTGCTGCTTGATCTGGGCAACGCGGCCCTGGATCTCGTCCTTCTTGCCGGCGCCGTCGACAATGGTGGTGTTCTCCTTGGAGATCGACACCTTCTTGGCGCGGCCAAGCATGTTGAGGCCGACATTCTCGAGCTTGATGCCGAGGTCTTCCGAAATGACCTGGCCACCGGTGAGGATGGCGATGTCTTCCAGCATGGCCTTGCGGCGATCACCGAAGCCCGGCGCCTTGACGGCGGCGATCTTCAGGCCACCGCGCAGCTTGTTGACGACCAGCGTGGCCAGAGCCTCGCCTTCGACGTCTTCCGAGATGATGAGCAGCGGCTTGGAGGTCTGCACGACGGCTTCGAGAACCGGCAGCATCGCCTGGAGGTTGGACAGCTTCTTCTCGTGCAGGAGGATGTAGACGTCCTCGAGCTCGGCAACCATCTTGTCGGCGTTGGTGACGAAGTAGGGCGAGAGATAGCCGCGGTCGAACTGCATGCCTTCGACGACTTCCAGCTCGGTCTCGGCGGTCTTGGCCTCCTCGACGGTAATGACGCCCTCATTGCCGACCTTCTGCATCGCTTCAGCGATCATCGAGCCGACCGAAGCATCGCCATTGCCGGCGATCGTGCCGACCTGGGCAACTTCCTCGGAGGTCTTGATCTTCTTGGCAGCGTTGCCGAGAGCCGCGACGACTTCGGTCACGGCCAGGTCGATGCCGCGCTTCAGGTCCATCGGGTTCATGCCGGCGGCAACCGCCTTGTTACCTTCCTGGACGATCGACTGCGCCAGAACGGTCGCGGTCGTGGTGCCATCACCGGCGATGTCGTTGGTCTTCGAAGCAACTTCGCGGATCATCTGCGCGCCCATGTTTTCGAACTTGTCGGAAAGTTCGATTTCCTTGGCGACGGTGACGCCGTCCTTGGTGATGCGCGGTGCGCCGAACGACTTGTCGATGACGACGTTGCGGCCCTTGGGACCGAGGGTCACCTTCACCGCGTCGGCGAGGATGTTGATGCCGTGAAGCATGCGCTCGCGGGCGTCGCGGGAGAATTTTACGTCTTTGGCAGCCATTTTTTAGCTCCTGGCAGGGGCTTGCGATCAAGCCCGAAATTCAGTTGACGGTGAGGCCGATAATCAGCCGATGATGCCCATAATGTCGGATTCCTTCATGATCAGAAGGTCTTCGCCATTGAGCTTGACTTCGGTGCCCGACCACTTGCCGAACAGGATGCGGTCGCCGGCCTTGACGTCCAGCGGGACGAGCTTGCCGGCCTCGTCGCGGGCGCCGGAACCGACGGCGATGATCTCGCCTTCCTGCGGCTTTTCCTTAGCCGTATCGGGGATGATGATCCCGCCCGCGGTCTTGGATTCGGATTCGACCCGACGAACGACCACGCGGTCATGAAGCGGGCGGAACTTCGACTTTGCCATTTTTGGATTTCCCTGGTGCGGATGTTGAACGGTGCTCCGTTGCCGGAGCATGCCTAGCACTCAGCCGAAGCGAGTGCTAACGCGGCAGTGAGATAGGCCGCAGGCTCCTGCTAGTCAAGACGGAAGAGCAAAGAGCAAAGAGAAAAGAGAAGACAGCAAAGAGCAGCCAGCAAAGAGCGTGTAAGCATCGAGCCTTTTAGTGAACAATGTCGGGTATCCGACATATATGGGGCGGCTCACCCTTTGTAATTGAGCTTTATTCAGATGGTACGACGGGTGTTGCATTTGAACTCATCCAGAGGCTCGCACGGGTCGTGCTGCGTCAGCTTGGTCATGTCGAGCTTCAGAAGGCCATTTTGGCATTGGTTCTGTTGCTCCTATTGCCATTCATGACCAATCCTGCGCGCGTGAGCCGGCCGGCTAGATTCCAACCACGAGAGCGCCGCCGCTGAGACCCGCACCCGCCGCCGCCAGAAGGATTTTCTCTCCTGGCTGGAATGGCTTCATCTGGTTGGCGAGCGAGAGCGACAGCGGGACCGTCGCGGCCGAAGAGTTGCCGTATTCGGCAATCGTCTTGACAATTGCTTGGTCCGCAATGCCAAGGTTTCTTCCGACCGCGCCGAAAATCCGAGTATTGGCCTGATGCGGCACAAACCGGCCGACATTGTGTGGCCGCACTCCCGCAGTGGCTAGCGCGGTTGTCGAGCAATCGGTCATCATCTCGACGGCCTTTGCGAACACTTCGGGCCCGTCGGTCATCGTCATCCGGGTCTGCCCGAGGTCGAGGTCGCCATGGAACGGCGTGTTGCTTCCTCCTGCGGGAATCTGGATCAGCCCGTAGCGCGAGCCGTCCGAAGCCACCGAGGCACCGAGAATGCCCCGATCAGCATCATCGCACTGACCGATCACCAGGGCGCCGGCGGCATCGGCGAACAAGACTGAGCTCGCGCGCTCGGCTGGATTGATGCGGCGGCTGAGGATGTTGGCGGCGATGACCAGCGCTGGTTTGCCATGCAGGCGGGTGAACCCGTCCGCAAACATGAGCGCATAGATGAAGCCGGCGCAGGCGCCGGTCAGATCGACCGCGCCTGCGCGGCCAAGGCCAAGCTTGTGTGCGACCAGCGGCGCGCTTGGCGGCAGAAGATGGTCGGGCGTCGAGGTGGCAAGCAACAGCAGACCGATGTCGTGGCGCGCAATACCGGCGTTCGCCAAAGCCATGTCGCCGGCTTGCGTGGCCAAGCCAGACAGCGTGTCTTGGTCCGTTGCCCAGAAGCGCGAACGGATTCCGGTACGCCTTTCGATCCAGCCCGGCTCGAGGCCGAGATTGCTCTCGATCTCGGCATTGGCCACCTTGCGCCCAGGCACGTGATGGCCAAGTCCGAGAATGCGCGACGACTTGCTCATGGCCTGGACCCGAAGCGTTCCCCGGCCTCCTCGATGGCGTCATAGAGTCGTTCGAGCTCGTCGCCTGCGATGCAATAGGGTGGCAGAAGGTAGAGGACATTGCCGAGCGGGCGCACAAGCAGTCCGCGCTCGAGGAAGAAAGCGCGCAGCTTCGGACCAATCTCGGCGAGATAACCTGCGGAACCGGTTCGCAGGTCGAGCGCCGCGATCGTTCCCGTGGCTCGACAGTCGGCAAAATATGGATTGTCCCGAAAGCGTCTAAGCCCGACGGCCTGCATCACGCTCAAGGCCGTGATCCGCCCGGCCACTGGCTCGTCGCGCCAGATCTCGACATTGGCGAGTGCTGCCGCACAGGCAATCGGATTGGCGGTGTAGGAGCTCGAATGGAAAAACGTCTTCTTCCGGTCCTCGGAATAGTGCGCCCGGAAGATGGCATCGGTGACAAGCGTTACGGCCAGCGGGATGGTGCCGCCGGTCAAGCCTTTGGAGGTGCACAGGATATCTGGAGAAATCGATGCCTGCTCGCAGGCGAACATGGTTCCGGTGCGTCCCCAGCCGGTCATCACCTCGTCGGCGATCAGCAGCGAGCCGGAGGCCTCAGTGATCTTCTTCAATTCGGCCAGAACCGATGCTGGATACATCAGCATGCCGCCGGCGCCCAGCACCAGCGGCTCGACGATCAAGGCTGCGGCTCGTCGATCGCGGGTCACAGCCTCGAAACGATCCAGCGTCTCCTGCTCGTGCCCCGCGGCCGGAAAGGGGATGATGTCGACCTCGAACAGCAAGGGTTCGTAGGCGGCGTTGAACACGCCACGCGCACCGACGCTCATCGTTCCAATCGTGTCACCATGATAGCTGTGCTCCATGACGACGATGCGCGAGCGCGGCGCGCCGATGTTGCGGAAATAACCGAGCGCCATCTTCAGCGCGACTTCGACTGAGGTCGAGCCACTGTCGGAATAGAACACCCAGTCGAGTCCAGCGGGAGCGAGGCCGACAAGCGCCTTGGCCAAGCGCTCTGCCGGCTCGTGCGTGAAGCCCGCAAAGATAATCTGGTCGAGGCTCGACGCGGTTGTCTCGATTGCCTTCATGATGCGGGGATGGCGGTGGCCATGTGTGACGACCCACCAGGAGGAGATGGCGTCCAGGATGCGGGCGCCGTCGGCCCTGTGGAGATAGGCGCCCTCAGTCAGGACGATTTCTGGGATCGCAGGCTCGAGCGCGTGCTGGGTGAAGGGATGCCACACATGAGACTGCGACATCAGTCACCTCCAGTAATCGAGGCGAAGGCGAAGCCGGCAACCATTGCGTCCCTCAGTGTTTTGCCCGTCAGCACATCGAGGTGCGGCAGCCTGCCGAGCTGCGGCGCACCGCTGAATTCCACGATGGTCCGTTGCGTATCGGCCATCTCCTCGCCGATGAAAGCGATGCCCGCCAACGGGATGGAGCGGGCGCGGAGCGCCTCGACCGATAGCAAGGTGTGGTTGATGGTGCCGAGTGTGGTGCGGGCGCACAGAATAACGGGCAGCCGCCATTCAGCGAAGATGTCGATTAACCTTGTGCGCCGGTTGAGCGGCACCATTAGGCCGCCGGAGCCTTCGATGACGAGCGGCGTCGGTAGGACGGGAAAAGCAAGATCGGCAGCCTTGATCGCCACGCCGTCGATCTCGGCCGAACGATGCGGCGACAGCGGGCTCCGCAAGCGGTAGGCTTCCGGCAGCACGCGCTCTGAGGGCAAGCCGGCAAGCCGCGCGACAACCTCGCTGTCGGTCTCGCCGTCGAGGCCCGATTGCACCGGTTTCCAGTAAAAGCCGTCCAGCAAACCGGCGAGCCCAGCCGCAAACACGGTCTTGCCAACTCCGGTATCCGTTCCGGTGATGACGATGCGTTGGGTCATATCGCCTCCGGTGATGTTTGGGCCAACACCTCGACCAGCGCCTCGACCATGGCGGAAATGTCGGCTTCGCCGATATTGAGCGTCAGTGAGATGCGCAGCCGCGACGTGCCCTCGGGCACGGTCGGCGGACGAATGCCGCGTATGTCGAAGCCGCGGGCCTGCAGTGCCGCCGCCACCGCCATTGCGCGGCTGACGTCGCCGATGACAACTGGCTGGATCTGCGAGCCGCTGGGCTTTACGCCGCAGCGCTCGACCAACTGGCGGCTCGCGAAAGCGACCCGCTCATGCAGCTGAATACGGCGCATGGGCTCGTCGGCGAGCATTGCGAGCGCTTCGCGCGCCGCGACCGCCATCAGCGGCGATGGCGCAGTAGCGTAGATGAATGGCCGGCATCGGTTGACGAGATAGTCGCACAGCGTTCGCGGCGCTGTGACCAGCGCGCCGGAAGCGCCGAGCGCCTTGCCGCATGTATGGAGCGCTATGATGTTGTCCCGGCCCTCGAAAGCGGCGGCAAGGCCGCGGCCATCCGGTCCCCAGACACCGGTGGCATGCGCCTCGTCGACGACGAGGAACGTCTCGTGCCGATCGGCAAGCGCGACGAGGCTCTCCATCGGCGCGCGGTCGCCATCCATGCTGTAAAGGCTTTCGACCGCGATCCAGACGCGCCCCATGCCGCCTTCGGCGCGCCAGCGGGTGATGACATCCTCGACAGCGTCGACGTCGTTGTGCCCGGCCAGCCTGGCCTCGGCGCGCCCGGCCTGTGCACCCTCACGCATGCTGGCATGGGCAAGTTCGTCGAGGATCAGCAGGTCACCCTTCTGCGGCAGGGCGGTCAGCAGAGCGAAATTGGCTATGTAGCCGCTGCCGAAGAACAGCGCGCGCTCGGTCCCGAAGAATGCCGCCGCGTCTGCCTCCAATTCCTCATGCTCCGGCGCGTTGCCACGCAACAGCCGCGACCCGGTGGCGCCAACCGACGTGCCCCGCGCGATCGCCGCCGCAACCGATTCGCCAAGTCTTTTGGAGGCGGCAAGCCCGAGATAGTCGTTCGACGAGAAGTCGAGGCCGGCGCGCGGCTTCAGCGTCCGCAGCCGGTCCTTGCGCGCCAGTCCCTGCAAGGTCGCCTCATAGCGGGCAAGCGGTGCCCCGTTCATTGCGCCTCGAGTTCCATCGGCTCGATGCCGAGGCGCCGGAACAGCAGGGTATCCTTGTCCTCGCCGGGATTGTCCGCCGTCAGCAGCGTGTCCCCGACGAAAATCGAATTGGCACCGGCAAAAAAGCACAGCGCCTGCATCTCGTCGGTCATGGCGGTGCGGCCGGCCGAAAGTCGGATATGCGATTTCGGCATCATGATGCGCGCCAGCGCGATCACGCGCACGAATTCGATCGGCTCGATCGGCTTGGCGTCGGCAAGCGGGGTGCCGGCGATCGGAATCAGCATGTTGATCGGAACGCTTTGCGGATGTTCCGGCAGATTGGCCAGCGTCACCAGCATGTCGATCCGGTCCACCGGCTCCTCGCCCATGCCGACAATGCCGCCGCAGCAGACCTTGATGCCGGATTGGCGAACGTGCTCGAGCGTCTCGAGCCGGTCGGCAAAGCTGCGCGTGCTGATGATCTCGCTATAGTAGCGTTCCGACGTATCGATGTTGTGGTTGTAGTAGTCGAGACCAGCCTGCTTCATTCGAGCGGCCTGCTCAAGATCGAGCATGCCGAGCGTCATACAGGTCTCCATGCCCAGCGCCTTGACGCCTTCGACCATCGCCACGACCGCATCCATGTCGCGCGCCTTGGGGTTTCGCCAGGCCGCGCCCATGCAATAGCGGGTTGCGCCGGCGTCACGCGCTTTCTTCGCCTCGACGATGACGCGCCTGACCTCCATCAGCTTCGACGCCTTCAGGCCGGTCTCGTGATGCGCCGACTGGCTACAATAGCCGCAATCCTCCGGGCATCTGCCCGTCTTGATGCTGAGCAGCCGGCTGAGCTGGACCTTGTTGGGATCGAAATTCTGGCGGTGCACGGTTTGCGCGAGGAAGAGGAGATTGTTGAAGGGGGCATCGTGAAGTGCCCGAGCCTTCTCCAGGGTCCACGCTCCAGGGTCAGGGGATTGAGCCTGTGGCGATGTCTGCGTTGGACTCGCTGTTTGCATGTCCATGCTGTTCCTCCGGTTCTGCCTTGCTTTGCTGTCTGATTGATGACGATCGGAAAGGACAGTTGATTCGATCCTGTTCGTTCCTCAGGCGATCATGAGCCCCAATAGTCGAGGCCGATATCCAGGATCGGCGCGCTGTGGGTCAGTCGGCCGACTGAAATCAGATCAACGCCGGTCGCGGCAATCGCTCGCGCTGTATCGGATGCGATCCCGCCAGAAGCCTCGGTGATAGCACGGCCGCCAACGATTGCGACGGCGCGGCGAAGATCGGCGAGGGACATGTTGTCGAGCAGAACCGCATCGGGAGCGAAGCCAAGTACCTCCTCCAACTGGGCCAGCGTATCGACCTCGACCTCGATCTTGACGAGATGACCGGCCCGTCTTCGTGCTCGCTCGAGCGCCGGGCGAACGCCGCCTGCGATGGCGATGTGGTTGTCCTTGATCAGAATTGCGTCGTCGAGGCCGAAGCGGTGATTGGATCCGCCACCTGCGCGCACCGCATACTTTTCGACTGCCCGCAATCCGGGCGTCGTCTTGCGCGTGCAGACGATCTTCGCGCCATATCCACGAACCGCAGCGACGATCGATGCCGTTGCTGTAGCGATGCCGCTCAGATGGCACAAAAAATTGAGTGCCGTCCGTTCGGCTGTGAGAATGGCCCGGGCAGGGCCAACCACTGATGCAATGACCTCTCCATCCATGACATTGGAGCCGTCTGCCCGCTCCACCGAGATTTCGATATCAGGATCAATCAAGCGGAAAGCGAGCATCGCCAGATCGAGGCCGGCGACAACTCCGGACTGGCGCGCCGCCAGCACGGTTCCCGCTTGGCGTTCCTTCGGGACGATGGCCTCCGTGGTCAAGTCGCCGGCTCTGCCAAGGTCTTCAAGAAGAGCTGCCCTTACAAGCGGCTCAAGCATGACCGTGGGAAGCGGTGAGAGCGTCATCACTTTGCCCCTTCGAGGCTTGGCGAGTGTCCGAGTTCCCGCGCAGCGGCCAAGGCGGCTTCGAGGGTGATTTCGGACCGTCGGGCGACAGTCGCATGATGAGGAAAGTCTGTCCGGTAATGAGCGCCGCGGCTTTCTTCGCGCAACAGGGCGGCAACCGCGATCATCAGCCCGGCAGCCGCCGGATCCGAGGCCGCGTCCTTGCTATCGGCGAGCGGCAATAAGGCACGTGCGGCTGCTTTTAAACCTTCACCATCCCGGACGATGCCGAGTGCGCGCGACAGGAAAACACGCACCGGAATCGGAGCGGGCGATGGGTAAACGTCCGCAAACGCAGGCTTTGTTCTGCGAGCAGGCGTTCCGGCAACACTTTCAGCGACCCAGCGCGCGCACACGACGGCCTCGGTCAAGGAATTGCTGGCGAGCCTGTTGGCGCCATGCAGTCCTGTCGAAGCGACTTCGCCGCAGGCCCACAGCCCCTTGACGGACGTCCTACCGGAGCAGTCCACGGCAACGCCACCCATGTGGTAGTGTTGGGCCGGACGAATGGGGATGAGATCGCGCGCGGGATTGATGCCGGCTCCACGACAGGCTGATGCGATTGTCGGGAAGTGTCGAGCAAATTCCGGGCCAGGCCGTTGCCGCGCGTCGAGAAAAACACGGTGGCCGTTGGCAAGATGGTTCCAGACGGCGCGCGCCAAGACATCACGAGGCGCAAGTTCCGCCCCTGGCACGTTCTGGAGAAAAGCCTGGCCGGTTTCGTCGATCAGGGCAGCACCTTCGCCGCGGACGGCCTCGCTGATCAGCACCATAGGGCGTTCCGGGCCGTCAAGCGCGGTCGGGTGGAACTGGATGAACTCGAGGTCGGCAAGGACAGCTCCAGCGCGGGCCGCAAGCGCCAGGCCCTGTCCGCAACTGCCCCAAGGATTGGTGGTGTCGAGAAACAGTCCCCCGATCCCACCGGTGGCGAGGACGACCCGCCGTGAGCCGAAGAAGACAGGTCCTGTCGAGCCGCTCGCCCAGACGCCTCGGATCGCATTCTCTCGCACCGCCAGCCGGCGCGCTTCCACGCCCTCCACGACAACAATCGACGGAGTGGAACGCACAGCCGCGATCAGGGCACGCATGATCTCACGCCCGGTGCCGTCACCATGCGCATGAACGATGCGACGTCGGCTGTGTGCGGCCTCCAATCCGAGGCACAGTGAACCTTTCGGCGTACGGTCGAAAGGAACCCCAAAGCCCGCAAGCCCCTCTATCGCCTTGGGCGCGGCTTGGAGGATGCGGCTCGCCACGTCTGTGTCGCAGAGACCATCCCCGGCGGCAAGTGTATCGGCCAGGTGCAGTGCTGGATCGTCGTCTTCGCCGAAACTTGCAGCCAGACCACCCTGTGCCCAGGTGCTCGAATTGTCAGCTCCCAGCAGCGTCCTGGACAGAAGAAGCACCGGCTCCGGCGCCAGTTGAAGCGCGGTCATCAGTCCGGCGATGCCGCCGCCGACGATGATGGGCCGCCCGAAGAAGCTGCGGATATCGGCGCTCAAATTGCCAGCATCCGTTCGACCGCAAGCCGCGCGCGCCCGGCGATCCCGGGTTCGATGGTTATGACATGGTGGTTCTGCTCGAGCGCCATGCGGATGTTGGCAAGCGTGATCCGCTTCATGTGCGGGCACAAATTGCAGGGCCGGATGAACTCGACCTCTGGGTGCGCTAACGCGACGTTGTCGCTCATCGAACATTCCGTCATCAGCACGACACGTGCCGGCCTTTGCCTTTCGACATAGTCGGACATGGCAGCGGTCGAGCCGGAAAAATCTGCTTCAGCCACGACGTCGGGCGGGCATTCGGGATGCGCGAGCACGATCACGCCGGGATGGCTTTCGCGCAACTCGCGGATGTCGGCCGGTGTAAAGCGCTCATGCACCTCGCAATGCCCTTTCCAGGCGATGATCTGCACATCGGTCTGGGCGGCGATATTCTGGGCCAGATATTCGTCCGGCAACATGATCACCTGGGGAACGCCAAGGGATTGGACGACCGCCTTGGCGTTGCCGGATGTACAGCAGATATCCGACTCGGCTTTCACTTCGGCCGACGTGTTGACATAAGTGATGATCGGCACGCCGGGATAACGCTGGCGCATCAAGCGCACGTCTTCTGCCGTGATCGATTCCGCCAACGAACAGCCTGCCCGCAGGTCGGGAATGAGCACCGTCTTTTGCGGATTGAGCAGCTTGGCCGTTTCGGCCATGAAATGTACGCCGGCCAGCACGATGACTTGCGCCTCAATCGTCGCAGCCTTGCGGGCCAGTGCCAAACTGTCGCCGACGATGTCGGCCACGCAATGGAAGATCTCGGGCGTCTGATAGTTGTGCGCCAGGATGATGGCGTTGCGCTCGCGCTTCAATGCAAGGATCGCCTCGATATCCTCGACGAAAGCCGGCCATTCGATCGGCGGGATCACTCGTCGGACGCGCTCGTAGAGAAACGCGGCCGTCGGCAGCATGGCGCTCATCGACCCCTCCAGCTTATACTCTAGTTGAAAATAACCAGCATATACTTGCTGTGAGTATAAGGGATGTCAACCCCGCGCCAGCGGCAATTTTGTCCCGGCGATGACCCTCTCGTCGAGAGCGGCGTGGCGGAACCGGTAAAGCTTCGCTGGCCGGCCGCCGGTCTCCGTGGTGGCCTCTCCGGTCTCTTCGACCAGCTCCTGCTGCTCGATCAGGCGGCGAAAGTTCGGCTTGTGGATGAGCCTGCCGGCGAGCGCCTCCACGGTTCGCTGCAGCTGCAAAAGCGTGAAGACCGGCGGCATCAGCTCAAAGACGACCGGCCGGTATTTGATCTTGGAGCGCAGCCGCGCAATGCCGGTCGCCACGATGCGGCGATGATCGGCGACCATAGACTTGCTGGGCACCAGCGGAGGCGGCGTCGCGTCCCGTCCGCTTCCGGCCTCTTGGACCAGGCCTGCTTCGTAGACCAACTCATAGCGTTGAAGCGTGAGTTCCTCGTTCCAAAAGCGGTCGTCGAAGCCGAAGGCTATCGTCGCCCGCTGCCAGCGTTCACGTCGCGCGGCCGCGTCGCTGACGCCGTCTGCCCATTCAATCAGGCGCGGTCGCAGAACGTCCAGCACGACCGGAGGCGTGCCCGAGCGGTGGTCCTCCCATGGAAAATATTCATACCAACTCTGCCAGCCGCACTTGGGCGAGCCAGCTGCCTGTTCCTTGCGGGTCAATGCGAGATAGCTGATGGAGATGACGCGCTGCTGGCGCTCGGCGCCGATGCGATCCCGATCGGCGAAGGTGTAGAGTTGCTCAATATACCCCAGCGGATGGCCGGTCTGCTGCTCGACCCACCCCCTCAAACCGGATTGCAGCGATCGGTGCTCAAGCGCAAATGGTCCGGAGGGCAGGGTGTCCGCCTGGCCGATGGTGAGGACACAGGGTTCACCGTCGTTTACGGCGACGACAAAGGCGATCAGGTCCACTTTGACTTCGTCGGCCTTGACGGCGGCTCTGTCTTTCCTGGGTCCTTTTGCCTGATCGTCCATGTTCGCGAAAGTGGTTGGCCAGCTCGGGGGCGCCTGAATCGATTTAACTGTAAGCGCGCCTGTCAGCACGTCAACACCGCAAAGCTGCACGGCCATTTTTAGCTCTTCGCACTTGCACAAAAATGTGGCAAACGCGACACCCGCGGTTGGTAACGTTGGGGAAGGAGGTTCCATTGAGTGCGTTTGGTGACACCAAGGCGATCACACCGCCGGATATTCGTTCGCGTAAAGGTGGGACGCCGCTCGTCTGCCTTACCGCCTACACGACGCCAGTCGCCCGGCTCGTCGATCCCCATTGCGATGTGGTGCTGGTCGGCGACAGCGTCGGCATGGTTCTCCACGGCCTGCCCTCCACGCTCGGTGTGACGCTGGAGATGATGATCACGCACGGCCAGGCCGTGCGCCGTGGCCTCGAGCAGGCGCTGATGGTCGTCGACTTGCCGTTCGGTTCCTTCGAGGAAAGCCCCGAGCAGGCTTTCCGCAATGCCGCGCGCGTCATGGCCGAGACCGGCTGCGGGGCCGTCAAGCTCGAAGGCGGCGAAACGATGGCAGAGACGATCGGCTTCCTCGCCGCGCGCGGCGTGCCGGTCATGGCCCATGTCGGCTTGACGCCGCAGGCGATCAACACCATCGGTGGCTACCGCGTGCAGGGCAGAGGCGGGGATGCCGAGCGCATCAGGCGCGACGCGCTTGCGGTGAGCGAAGCGGGCGCCTTTGCGGTCGTGCTGGAGAAGGTTCCCGAGGCGCTCGCCCGCCGGATTACCGGGGAGGTGGCGACCCCGACCATTGGCATCGGTGCCTCGGCAGCCTGTGACGGCCAGATTCTCGTCGTCGACGACATGCTGGGCCTCTTCGGCGACTTCCGGCCCAAATTCGTCAAGCGCTACGCTGAACTGGGGGAGGCCGCTGCGGCTGCGATCGCGGCCTATGCGCGGGAAGTGAAGGAGCGCCAGTTTCCGGCCGCCGAGCACGTGTTTGCCGATGCGCCCAAGCCCGCCGACGCGGACGCCACCAAGAGCGGAGAAGCAGCGTGAGCGTGCCGATTGTCAGGAGCGTTGCCCAGCTTCGCCAAATCGTCGCCGCATGGCGCCGCGAGGGCGTGAGGATTGCCGTCGTGCCAACGATGGGCGTCCTGCATGAGGGCCATCTCAGCCTGGTGCGCGCGGCACTCGTGAAGGCCGACCGGGTGATCGTGACGCTCTTCGTCAACCCGAAGCAATTCAACAGCCAGGCCGATCTCGCCGCGTATCCGAGCACTGAGGACGAGGATGCCGCCAAGCTGGCACCGCTTGGCGCGCACCTGCTTTATGCGCCGGATGCAGAGGAGATGTATCCGGCGGCCTTCGCCACGACCGTTTCGGTCTCCGGTGTCAGCGAGGGTCTGTGCGGTGCCTTCCGGCCGGGACATTTCGATGGCGTGGCGACCGTCGTCTCCAAGCTCTTCCTGCAGACCAGCGCTGACTTCGGCTTCTTTGGCGAAAAGGACTTTCAGCAGCTTCAGCTAGTCAGGCGTATGGCCCGGGACCTGGATATTCCAATCACCATTGTTCCTTGTCCGACAATCCGCGAAGCCGACGGTCTTGCACTATCATCGCGCAATGTCCGGCTCTCGCCAGCAGAGCGTGCTGTTGCCCCCGAGCTACCATCGGTCTTGCTCGAGACGGCTGAGCGGCTTGCCCGCGGCTCGCCCGTCCTGCCAACGCTTGCCGAAGCGCGCGCAGCAATTCTGGCTGCAGGCTATCGCGAGGTCGAATACCTAGAACTTCGCGACGAGGCAGATCTGCGACCGATGACAAGCCTTGACCAACCGGCACGCTTGCTTGTCGCGGCCTGGCTCGGCGGCACACGTCTCATAGACAACGTCAGAATATCACGGGTTTCACCAGATTAACGGGGTCCTCGGCACGCCCTGTATCCGTCCGGGATTGTTTAAAACAAGGTCTCTGCCTGGCATCGAGCGATCACGGAGGTTACGCAAAGCTCAAATGCATCGCGTGTTTGAGAACTTCGTCGAGCAACTGTCTGCAAGTGTTGATGCTGCCGATCTCCGTGAGGCAATGGCATCCGCTGCAGCCGGCTTCGATTTTCCGCTATTCGCCTATTTCACTTACCCGTCGGCCTCCGGCGACGCCCCGCAATTGATCTCAAACTATCCATCATCCTGGACATCACGTTATCTGCAACAGCGGTACCACAGTCTTGATCCGGTCATCCTGCGCGGGCTGCAAGGCTGGGATACCTTCGATTGGGGTGTGGATCGCGCTCGGCACTGTCTGCCGAATTCGCAGCAACAAATTCTGGAGAGTGCGGCTGAGTTTGGCATCCGCGGCGGCCTGACGATATCCATGCATGATCATTGCGGCCGGTTTGCTGCCCTGACCTTTGCTTCCGACGAGTCCCGCCCGCCTCTGTTGCGGTCACTGACACGTTACGAAAAAGCATTGCAGCTGGTGGCCATCAACTTTCATATCCATGTCCGGCGCAGGCTCGCCGACGATCGCGTGGTGGATGGTGTAACGCTCACCCCGCGGGAGTTCGAGTGCCTGAAATGGGCGGCGCGCGGCAAGTCGGCTTGGGTTATCAGCCAGCTTCTCGGCGTCTCAAAGCGCACCGTGACCTTTCATCTGGAAAACGCCAAGGCAAAGCTTGGCGTTCGAACGATCAACCAGGCCGTTGCACGACTGGTTGCCTCCGGCCAGGCGAGATCCTGATTCTTCTGCCACGATAGCTGTAAACTTCTACAGGCTGCATCGTTGCCAGCTTTGCCCTTCGATGGCGGGAACACATCCCGCACGGAGGCGACCATGATGCAGCTGATAACACCAGACCTTTACAACGAGTTCGCAAGCGAGCTCAAAGAGATGCACGGGCTCAGGTTTCGGGTGTTCAAGGAAAGGCTCGATTGGGAAGTTGATACCGAAGACCAGATGGAAACAGACCCGTTTGATGGTCTGAAGCCTGTCTATCTGCTCCTCAGGGGATCCGACTGGCGAATTCGCGGTTGCGTGCGTCTTTTGCCCAGCACCGGACCCACAATGTTGCGCGACACGTTCCCGGTGCTGCTGGGTGCTGACGTCATGCCCTCGACTGCCGACATATGGGAGAGCAGTCGTTTCGCGCTCGATCTCCCTCCGTCGGCGCCCAAGGCAGCGGGCGGGCTGGCCCAGGCAACCTACGAGCTCTTCGCGGGCATGATCGAGTTCGGCTTGGCCAAGGATCTGACCCGGATAGTAACGGTGACGGATACGCGCATGGAACGGATCCTTCGCCTCGCGACGTGGCCATTGTCGCGCATCGGACAACCCAAGTCCGTCGGCAAAACGGAGGCGGTGGCCGGGTTTCTCGAGATTTCCCGCGCGAGCCTTTTGCGCATCCGCAGCAGGGGACGTCTGAGCGGACCGGTACTGTGGCAACCGGTTCTAGGCCCGTCGGCATTGTGGACACCTGAGCCGTGAAGGATGCTGGTCTGCCCAAGGAAGCGACGGTCGGTCTTGAATGCTGGCCGGACTGGCGTCGTCACGAAGCTTACCACTACGCCAGACGATTGCCGCGCACTGCCTGGGCCTGGGAGTTTCTTCGGCGCAATCCACAATTCCAGCGCGACCACGCCAAAATGGCACCGTCCGCCTGCATTGTCGGAGCCCAGGCCGACATGAAGATAATCGAGTTGACGACAGGATCATCTTTCCTAAGACAATGGAGCCTCCTTTTTCGCGGACGCGCCACAGTCGGACGCTACGTCGGCAAGGGTTTTTTGGGATCCGCGCGACTGCGCCCGTATCCTACGAGCGGCCGCGGAGCCGGTTGGGCTCGACCGCGATTTTGAACCGCTTGATCTTTCTTCGCTCTCATGCTGCAAGGACATCCTGCTGACACCTGCCGGCGTGCAGCACGTGCTGCTGAGGGAGGACTGCCGGAGTCTGCAGATCGCCCTTTCCGGTGCATCCGTTCTCCGCCCGTTGCGGCTATATGTCGACGCGATCGTGCAGCCGCAGCACCTGAAGTTCCATGTCGCTGCCCTTCAGTTCCTGAACGACATCAATGGTTGCGGCCGCCTGGCAGCTGCTTGCTTTCCGCCGGAGCCCCGCGGAGCGCGTCTGCGTCTCGTGCTCCAGGCTTTGGATGGCTCGCTTGCGGGAGCATCTCATCAGGAGATCGCCATTGCCCTGTTCGGGAGACGCCGTGTCGAAGAAGATTGGTCTCATCCAGGTAGCCATCTTCGCGATCAGGTGCGTCGCGCCATCCAACGTGGCCGCTACCTGATGGGCGGCGGCTATAGACAATTCCTGATGTAATTCCGCTGACAGCTTAGTGATTGTCTTATTCGAAAACGCGCAGGCATCAATCTCCATTTCTCACTGCTATTGTGCCTTATACAAAACGTGACACGCGCCTAGCTAGGGTCAGGACTCATTGATCCAGAAGATGAAGGCTGCAGCGAAGGCGATCGCCGACAGGAAGGTGTGAGCACATCGGTCGTATCTGGTGTGGATGCGTCGCCAGTCTTTGAGGCGTGCGAACATGTTCTCGATCCTGTGGCGTTGTCGGTATAGGACAGGATCGTAGCTGTGCTGAACACGATGCTTGGCATGGGGTGGGATGCATGGCGTGATACCGCGCTCGACGAGCGCCTGGCGGAAGGCCGTTGAACTGTAGGCCCGATCGGCGAGCAGGGATTTGGCGGCGGGCAAATCCTCGATCACTGCCGCAGCAGTCTTGTGATCATTGGCCTGCCCTTCGCTCAGATGCAGCAGCCGCGGACGTCCCTTGCCGTCACAGACCACTTGCAGCTTGGTGGTCAGTCCGCCTCGGCTGCGTCCGATACATCGGGATAGAGCCCCTTTTTAAGGAGGCTGGCGGCAGTGCGATGCGCTTTGAGATGGGTGGCATCAATCATCAGATTGTCCGTTTCGCCGCCCTGCGCGGCCAGTTCCGCCAGGATGCGGTTGAACACACCCAGCCGACTCCAGCGGATGAAGCGGTTGTAGATGGTCTTGTGCGGACCGTAGTCGGAAGGGACATCTCGCCAGCGAAGACCATTGCGGATCACGAACAGGATGCCGCTCAGCACCCGGCGGTCATCTACACGCGGCACACCATGCGACAAAGGAAAATAGGGCTCGATCCGGCGCATCTGCTCCGGCGTCAACATCAGCAAATCACTCAAGGCGGCACCTCCTGCCACCTTGAATCACCCAACAGAGATCAATTCAACAAATTAATGGGTCCTGACCCTAGCTGAACCCTTCTAACCCTATCGGAGAGGGCGCCGCGCGGACTGGCTCGGCCACATAACCACCGACGGGAGTTCCCCACCGTGGCTCCGCCCCCGGCGCTGTGCCGCACGTTGGTTCGAGACCGCTATGATGGTGAAACCTCTCGCCCGATGGTCCACAAGAAGGGGCCATCTCATGCACGATCTCGGCCATGACCACCGGTGGCTTCTTGCCGGCAGCACTCAGGCGACTATAACGGGCGCAGAGCCGACCCTGCGGCTTCCAGACATTCGTGTACAGCTTCAGACCCTCAAGCCGAGCCCGCAGGGCCTCGCTTACCTTTTACGGGGCGGCGGTACGTCCAAGCCGCTTCAACAGTTAAGAATTTCGCAAAGACGATACCCCCGGATCGTCGAGCTTCCGCTGCCACTTCCCGCATTCGCCGAGGCGGTCAATGACCCGCCCTTCACAATAGTTATCCGGCAAGCATCTGGATGCGAGAGATAATGTTGCCGGAGGCATCTCTCATGGCTTCTACACCTGCCTGAACGCCAGAACCGCGTTCGTGCCGCCAAAGGCGAAGGAGTTGCTCAGTGCCACGCGCACCTTGCGCTCGCGTGCCACATTGGGCGTGACGTCGAGATCGCAATCGGGGTCCAGCTCACGATAATTGGCAGTCGGCGGCACGACGCTCTCGCGGATAGCCATCACGCAGGCGATCAACTCGAGCGCGCCGGACGCGCCGAGGCAATGCGCGTGCATGGACTTGGTAGAAGAGATGGACATTGAGAAGGCGTGCTGACCGAAGACGCGCTTGATCGCCGCCGTCTCGATCTGGTCGTTGGCCTTGGTGCCGGTGCCGTGCGCGTTGAGATAGTCGACATCCTCGGCGTCCAGCCTGGCATCGGCAAGGCAGGCCCGCATTGCTGCCTCCGGCCCCTCGACAGTCGGCGCGACGATGTCGGACGCATCGGCGGAAAGGCCGGCACCGGCAATTTCGGCAAGGATGGTGGCGCCCCGAGCCAGGGCATGCTCGTAGCTTTCCAGCACCGCCATGCCGGCGCCTTCACCAAGCGACAGGCCCTGGCGATCGGCCGAGAATGGCCGGCAAGTATCGGGCGAAAGCACGCGGATCGCTTCCCATGCCTTCAGCACACCCCATATGAGCGGCGCTTCGCTGCCGCCGGCAAGCATCACGTCGGCCCGGCCGAGCCTGATCTGGTCCACCGCGCAGGCAATCGCATGGTTTGCCGAGGAACAGGCGGACGTGACGCCGAAGACCGGCCCGCGCAGGCCGAGACTCATGCTGACCTGGCCGGCAGCGGCACCCGGCATCGCCTTGGGTACAGTCAAGAGAGCGGCACGCTTACCGCCCAGAAGGATGGCGCGGTAGGTTTGCTCGATCGCATCCCACCCGCAGCCGCCAACGCCCACCGTCGCACCGAAGCGATAGCTATTTCCCTCTTTGGAGGAAAGTCCGGCCTGACGCATGGCTTCGCGCGCCGCAAGCACAGCGAGCAGGCTGAAGCGGTCCATGGAGATGAGTTGCTTGCCGTCGATGTCATGCTCCGGCAGCGCCTTGATCTCGGCACCGATCCTGACCCTCAATTCATGGAGCTCGGAGTTGACGATTGGGCCGATGGCGGAGCAGCCTTCTCGCATCTCTCTCCAAATGGCGGCGGCGTTGGTCCCAAGCCCGCAAATTCCGCCAATCCCAGTAATCACGACGCGCCTGTCCATTCACACCCCCTTAGCGAGCAAGCTGCGCACGGCTTCCACCATGTCCCCAACATTCTGGAGATCCGACCATGCCTCGGCCGTATTCATCTCGATCTCGATGCCGTAGGCCTGCTCCAGGTCCCAGAGAACGTCCGCCAATCCCAGTGAATCGATACCGAGCGAAGTCAGTCCCGTGGCAGCCGTTATCTCGCCGCCCGTGGCAGGCGCTATGCCGCCCTCCGACGCGGCGCGCTTCTTGATCATGGCGATTATTTCGTTGGCGAGTTGATCTGCCATCTTGTTCCTTTCCAGCTTGCGTTTTCGGCGTCGTTCAAAACCCGAGTCGCGTCGCGTTGCCAAAATTGCCCCTCATAGAGCCTGTGCGACCGACCAAGCCCAATGCCCATAGGAACCGGACGAGTTCCGGCTTCTGCGGCGTCAGCCCGATGAGGAAGAAAAGTCGCCGGCCTCCCGCTTTTGCAGCACATCAAGAATCTGCGTGTAAATGGATAGGAACCGTCGTCAAACGTCAGCTAAACGCTGCGACGGTGGGTGCTGTCAGCGTATTCACTCGGCACCTCATATGTAATCGAGATGTTTCATAGCTCCGGACCATTGCGATCAACCATTGTACCGGTCCACCATTCGTCGGAGAGTTCGACATGATCGGAGCGCTGCCTCTCATTCCCAGTACAATCTCCACCGCACGCGACAGATTTCCTCTTTCGGGCTCTTCTCAAGGGACTCGCCACGCGATAGAGGCAGTGATCGGCGCACGTTAGGTCCTGCCAAGTCCATGCGACATTCCGGAAAATTGGTAAAATCGTTTGTTCCAATCAAATGCATCCACGCTATGGATAGCTAAGACATGCGTTTCAAGGGCTCGATCTGAATCTTCTCGTCGTTCTCGACGCGCTGCTGAGCGAGCGCGGCCTCACGGCGGCGGCACGCCGCATCAACCTAACCAAATTCATGGGGGTTGGTGGATGTGGCGCAAGCCGCTGAAATGACGTAGGATTTGGTTGCTTAAGCCGATCCGAACCATTTCCCGGAGACCACACCTACCATGAACGATCTTGCGCTGCCGCTGAGCGGTTTGTCATCAGTCGGCGGCAAGTCCGTCGTCGCCCGTTTCGACGGCGGCATGCTGTCGTCCAACAGCGGCGTTCTGGCCTTGGCCGAGGTGGAAAAGCGGTTGCGGGTGGCCGAGCGTCTGGCGCGTTGCATCGACGATCCGCGCTGCCCGGACCAGGTCGTCTACAGCCTGGCGGACATGATCGGCTTTCGACGCCAACCGGCTGCGCCGCGATCCGGTCTTCAAGATGGCCCAGGATGCGCTGCCGTCGGGTCGGGATCTGGCGTCGCAATCGACGCTGTGCCGGCTGGAGAACCTACCCGGCGTGCGGGAGCTGGTCGCGATGGGACGGGCGATGGTCGATCTCTATTGCGCCTCGTTCCGGCAGGTGCCGAAGCGGATCGTACTCGACATTGACGATACCTTCGACGCTGTGCACGGAGGCCAACAGCTTCGCCTGTTCAATGCCCACCATGACGAGTACGGCTTCCAGCCGATCGTCGTGTTCGATGGTGCGGGACGGTTCGTCAGCGCGATCCTGCGACCGGCCAAGCGGCCGAGTGGGGCTGAGATCCGCCCCCACCTGCGCCGTCTGGTGCGGGCGATCCGGATCAACTGGCCGAACATTCGAATCCTGCTCCGCGGCGATAGCCATTATTGCAACCCGCAGGTCATCGACTGGTGCCGCGCCAACGACGTCGACTTCATCTTTGGCCTCGCGCCCACCACGACCCTGCGCAAGCATGTCGCGGATCTGGAGGCCAGCACGACGGCGCGCTTCGAAGCGTCGGCCAAGACAGGCAAGGTCCGCAGGTTCAAGGAGTTCTTTGACGGCGCCGCCAGCTGGAGCCGCGTCGAGCGCATCATCGCCCGCGTCGAGGTCAGTGCCCAAGGTACTGACACCCGCTTCATCGTCACCAATCTGGCCGGTGGCAAGGCCAAGGCGCTCTACGCGGACCTTTACTGCCGGCGCGGAGCGGCCGAGAACCACATCAAATCGTGGAAGACGCATCTCGCCGCCGACCGCACATCCTGCACCAGAGCCACAGCCAACCAGTTCCGGCTTCTGCATGCCGGCGCCTACTGGATGATGTGGAGCCTGCGCGCCGCGATGCCGAAGCGTTCCAGCTTTGCCGTCGCCCAATTCGACACGCTGCGTTTGCGCCTCATCAAGATCGCCGCGCGGGTGGTCGAGATGAAGACGCAAATCCGCTTGCACCTGCCGACATTCTGCCCCGACCAGCGCATCCTGCGCATCGTCCTCGATCGCATCCCCCAACTCGCGACATAACGATGGGGCGCTGACGCCCCGAAACGAACCCGTCGACCGCAACCTGCAAACCCCCGCCTGCCATCACAACGGAGCAATCCCGGCGCCTGACGAGGCGCGTGGAAAAGCACCGCAACGACGACCACAACGTCGCTTCAGGCCGTCAAAAGCTTATCGCCGTGCATCAAGGCGGCTAGTTCTTCCGCTGCGGGAATCGGGTTTGAGTAAGACGGACGAAGCACTGAGAACCAACGCTTTCGTGATAGTGCATTCATGCCCCGAGAATCCTGTTGACCGTTACGAACCCCAAGAAAGCCGGCGTTGAGTGAAACGGTCGCTGAACGTGCTCTGTGGCGTGCGCCGCCTGACTCTCGGTTTCGGCCATGCCGACTAACAGCGTATTGATAGGCCATCGCGGGCTAAGCTCTACCGGCGAAAGCCGCGTCAACAGCGGCAGGCAATCAGAAACTGGATCGGCGGCGACGATGATTATGATCAACGTGACGAACACGTGAATCATGCCGACGGCGCCGACGCTGCCGATGATGATGATGCCGATCATGCGTCGCTGATGCTGCCTAACTACAGTGCTTGTGATCATGCCGATCACCGCGTGATCACGAGCGGCGGCGCTTCGTGTCAGGTGCGTAGCCGGGATGGTCGCGCATGGCCGATTGTTCCTTCGTGCCGCGGGGTGTGGGCTTGCTTTCGATCATGAGGGCGTCAGGCGCAACGAGAAGTTTAGATCAGGGGCTCATCCATGGGCTGGATGATAGTTATCCCTACAATCAATTGTACCAATATTACCGAATACTACTACAAGATCCCCAATGAAAGCGGCCGGATGGGTATCCGTCTCGCGTGGGCTGAAGCTGCCGGCAACAATGGGAAGACGAACATGTGCGGGATTGTTGGCATCGTTGGGCAACAGCCGGTGTCGGATCGGTTGGTCGACGCATTGAAGCGTTTGGAATATCGCGGCTATGATTCCGCCGGCGTTGCGACGATCACCGAAGGTGCCTTGCACCGCCGGCGCGCCGAGGGCAAGCTCGTCAATCTCGAGAGGAGACTGAAGGAAGAGCCGCTGAGCGGCAACATCGGCATCGGCCATACGCGTTGGGCAACCCATGGGGCCTCGACGGAACGCAATGCGCACCCGCACTTTACCGACGGTGTCGCCGTCGTCCATAACGGGATCATCGAGAATTTCACCGAGCTGAAGGAGGAATTGGCGGCGGCTGGCGCCGAGTTCCAGACCGACACCGACACCGAGGTCGTCGCGCATCTCTTGGCAAGACACCGCCGGGAGGGCATGAGGCGGCAAGAGGCGATGCGTGCCATGCTGAAACGCGTCAGGGGCGCCTATGCGCTTGCCGTCCTCTTCGAAGATGATCCGTCGACCATCATGGCGGCGCGCAACGGACCACCGCTGGCGATCGGTCACGGCGACGGCGAGATGTTCCTGGGCTCCGACGCGATCGCGCTCGCTCCCTTCACCAATGAAATTACCTATCTCATCGAGGGCGACTGGGCCGTTGTCGGCAATTCGGGCGCCCATATCTTCGATTTCGACGGCCACCCCGTCGAGCGTCCGCGCCATACCTCCACGGCCGCGGCCGATCTGGCCAGCAAGGGCAATCATCGCCACTTCATGGAGAAGGAAATCTGCGAGCAGCCCGAAGTCATCGCTCATGCTCTCCGTCACTATAGCAACATCATAGAGAATCGCGCCGACATGGTTTCTGGCATCGATTTCGCCAGGATCCCGAGCTTGGCGATCTCGGCCTGCGGGACCGCCTATCTCGCCGGACTGATCGGAAAATACTGGTTCGAGCGCTACGCGCGCCTGACGGTTGAAATCGACGTTGCGTCCGAATTCCGTTACCGCGAGATCCCGTTGTCGCCGCAGTCGGCGGCTCTTTTCATTTCGCAGTCCGGCGAAACCGCCGATACGCTCGCATCGTTGAGGTACTGCAAGGAGCGTGGGCTGAAAATTGGCGCTATCGTCAATGCCTGCGAATCGACCATCGCTCGGGAGGCCGATGCGGTCTTCCCGATCCTTGCCGGACCGGAGATCGGCGTCGCCTCCACCAAGGCGTTTACCTGCCAGCTTGCCGTTCTAGCCGCACTCGCCATCGGCGCCGCCAGAGCCCGCGGGACCGTAACCGAAGACGAGCTGCAGGCGCTCGTCAGGAGCCTCGCCGAAGTGCCGCGCGTAATGGGCCAGGTACTCAACAGCATCCAGCCGGAGATCGAGTTCCTGTCGCGCGAACTGTCAAAGTGTCGTGACGTCCTGTATCTCGGCCGTGGCACCAGTTTCCCGCTAGCGATGGAAGGTGCGCTGAAGCTCAAGGAGATTTCCTACATCCATGCCGAGGGCTATGCGGCGGGTGAATTGAAGCACGGTCCGATCGCATTGATAGACGACAACATGCCAGTGATCGTCATCGCGCCCCATGATCGCTTTTTCGACAAGACCGTCTCCAACATGCAGGAAGTGGCTGCCCGTGGAGGGCGGATTATCCTCATCACCGATGAAAAAGGGGCAGCCGCATCGAAACTCGACACTATGCACACGCTCGTGCTGCCGGCTGTCGACGAGATTATCGCGCCGATGATCTTCTCGCTGCCGATACAGCTTCTTGCCTACCACACGGCGCTCTTCATGGGCACAGATGTAGACCAGCCGCGCAATCTCGCAAAATCGGTCACGGTCGAATGATTGCGAACCTTTATAGGTGGCGATGCTCGTCCATCGAAAGCGCTACCCCCTGTCTGGATCCGAAGCCCGGATGAACCAGATGACCATTGCTGCAATTTCGGGAAACTCGCCGTCGCCGCATCATGACAATCGCCATCCTTTTTTCGGCCGGTCGGGCGATTGCACAGGGCAGCCGGATCGAGCTTGCTCAAGCCGACGTCAGCACAAAAGCGCGCGGCCCTTTCGGCTGTTTCCTCGGGCGCCCCATCCTTTCGGTCTCCGAACAAGCATCGGCGGCTTAAAAAATTTCGTTAACAGCGGTGATCGATGTGTGATTCAAGCACAAGCGCGTCTTTCGCTGCATCGGCGGTGGAAATTGGTCGAAGGTATCAGCGTCCGCGAGGCTGGGTGGACGGTGCCGCGAATAGCCACTGGAGGCGTCAGGGGGAGTTCGAGTTGCTGTTCAAGAAGCCATCGGCGAGAGTGAGTCGTGTAGGATCGCAGGTCGAATGCGCTACAGCCGATCAGGCCATCTCAGGGTGGGCAGGTTCTTAGAACTTGATCAGAAGCAGGTGAGCCGCCATATTCCGACCCGGCTGCCAATTTCAAGTGGCCCATTCCATGGATGAGGCCGGTCCGGCCGAATGGACGTCCATTTTTTTGATTTGCTGGGTGTGCGCCAGGGTCGGGGAGGAAATCTCCCGATTTGTCAGGCGCTCCCATCTTCTTGGAGATGTTTATGAAGGATTCGCGCATTCCCGAGCCAGTCTTGACGGCTATGTCGCAGGGGACCCACATCATCCGCGCTTATCGTGAGCACCTTGGGTATTCAATCGAGGACCTCGCGGTGGCGTGCGGGCTTGCCGCTGAGGAAATCCAAAACATCGAGCGGGGTGTGAGGTACAACAAGGGCTATCGGGATCGGATAGCAAGATCGCTGTCCATACCTGTGGGAATTCTTGAGGCAGAGGCGGACATATCGGACGCCGCCTGATCAGTCGGATAATCTGCAATGGGTGGAAGACCGCTCTTGTGATGTGAAGTTTGCGGCTGATAGTCGTCGCTTGATTCCGTTGGACGCGAATGCCTTCTGGCGCAGTACCGCCAAGAGAATTCTCGTCCACTGTCCGATGGAACTGCACACGGGCTCGCCGAACACGAAGTTGGAACGCTTCGTCATGCTGTCTTAGGCGATATAGCCGCCCGGAGTGCTGCGACACGTGCACGATAGCATCGGCTCGCGACGATGGATTGCTAACAGCGAACTCATGCTGGTCGGCAAGGCGATACTGGCTGGAGCATCAACTCGGCCGACGAGAGTGGCCCCCCATCCTAGACTAGTTTCCGTCCACAAACGAGCGCATTTTGCAGCGTTTACAATGGCTTGTGCCGTACTGGATAGGCCTTTTGACGGACATAGTCAGGGTTGGGAGCGCTGATTGTCGAGAAAATGATGTCATCGGCACATCAGGCGCACGCCATGAGGGCCGGCAAATGGCCGGCGCGACGCAAGCGCGATACCTTGCGCGGAATCAGGTTGACTTGAGACGAGTGAAGAGGACGAGGTTGTAGGCCACGACCGAGGACCAGACGTAGGCCTTGAAGTGGTCAAGCCCGCGCCAGGTGCAGCGTGCCAGGCCGTAAGCGCGTTTGAGGCAAGAGATGCCGGCTTCGATGCCGGCGCGGAAGTTGCGGAGCTTGCGATAGACCCACTTGCTTCTGACCATGTCCTCGATCCTGAGGCCGGCCTTCTTATGGAAGGCCATGTCGGAGACGCCCCACGCCTTCGCTGTGGCCAGGTTGTCGCGGGTGGCGAAGCCGCCATCGGCCGCCGCTTGCCGCGGCGCTTGACCATAGAGGTCGATGTGACGCTCCAGCATCGGCAGCAAGCGGTCGCTGTCGGCCGGGTTGCCTTTCTCGATCACCAGATCGAGGATCATGCCGCTCCTGCCGGTGGTCAGGTTGAGTTTGTGGCCGTACTCGGTGTCGCGACTGCCTTTGACGATGATATCGGCATGCGATTCGAACAGGCTGACCAACTTCTCGCCGGCTGGCACCGGCTCGCCGGCCAACACCCGCCGCTCGCTCTGTCTGATGATGCGTTCGATCAGCGGCCGAAAGTGACGAACCTGAGCCTGCCACAGTGCGATGGACGGAGTGCTCGCCACTACCAGTCGCTCGCTCGTCTGCTTCAGATAGGCCAAGGTCGCGCGGGTGATTGCGATCAGCTCGCGGTAGAGTTGGACCCGATTGGGCCGACCGCGCGTGAACTGGATTTTGCGGTTGCGCTTCTTGGCTGCGCGGCAATGATCGCACCATGATGAGCCGGAGCCGCCGACCAAGGTATCGGCCCGCTTCAGCAGGCGCACCATGACCCGCACAGCATCCCAAAGCAGGCTGCTGTCGCTCGGCTCGTGTATGAGTGCCGAGGTCACGGTGCTGTCCAGCCGCACCACCGCGCCATCTTCCAGCCTCGCTTGCCGCGCGCTCGACAGCAGCGTCCGATTGATCGCCTCCCAGGTCTCGGGCCGGATCGCGCTGATCGTCTTTTGCAGCACCGACTTCTGTGGGCTCCACGACCATGGCAGGCGGGCAAAGGCGCGAAACGAGGCGGAGTCCTCAAGATGGAACGCCAGCTCCTGGTAGCTTAGTTGCCGGTACTGCTTGAGGATCGCGCAGCGCAACACCGCTTCGGCCGGCAGGCCCTGCCGTCCCGTAGCCTTGACGCCGACCCGGACCAAATCGCGGGCCACCAAGCCAAGCAGATTGCGATGCTCGTCCAGCCATCGCGACATCGCCTTCAACTCGTGGCCGATCTCGTGCGTGGCGAAAACATCGAATATATTGGCTTGGACGGTGCGTTCTTGGCGCATTGTCGGCTCCGGCGGTGGCAGGGATTTGGACTCAGTGGCATGATCCAAGATACCTGAAACCGCCGGGCCTCGCTCGCGCAAAGCTACGATTCACTAAACAAAATCAAACAGTTGCCGTTTATGGATGGAAACTAGACTAGGCAGGATCGGCCGACATGGCCGGCATCGCGCGCCGCTCTGAAAAGAGCACAGCGGGCATCCAGACGCTGCCGGGTTGACTATGGGTGTCGGAACAGCAAAAAGGGGCCGCTCTTCATGAGTGGCGTGCGCCGGCAGTCTAACCCCAAGCCCCCCCGCCAGGCTGCCGGCGCGCTTCTAGGAACATCGAGGTAGGGCACTACGCTTCCTTGTCCGACTACGCCTCGATCAGATCCCGAGCAGCCAGCTAGTGTCCGACCGTCGCTTGCGCCTCTGCCCGCTGAGCCTTGTGCTTCCTCCAGCGAGTCAAGCCGATCACCATGGGTGTCGCCAGTTCTGGTGCTCACCCATGTGCCATTTGCGATCTCGTGTCGGTGAGAGCACCGCAAGCACCTCCCCTGCTACGGCAAGGCGGCTTGCGTCGCCCGTGTTGTTACTATTCTTCGCTGTGATCGGAGTTTTTTCGTGGCTTCGGAATCGGGACATTCGGCTTTGCAAAAAAATAGGCCGTCGTGGTCGATCGTCACGCCCCCGAGTTCGGCGGCACGATGGAATGACAACGGCAGCGCAAGCTCCATTTGCGCGAGGGGCTCGTCCCTTCAAATACTTGATGCATTTGCGCTTTGCGTCCTCCGTGCATGTTGCTCGATGCCAGGCGGAGACCTCTGTCTAAACGATCGCGCATCGATGCAACGCCCGCGCGTTGATCGCCATCATCGCGGCGATCGCTTTGCCGCGACCGCCGCGGCAGCGATGCGCATGCAAAAATTCACAGATGCATTCTAGCCAAATGCTAGCTGCCCAGCAAATGTCCGGCATTTCGCAAGGCCCCTAGGAAGAGACTGGCATGGCCGTTGGCATCGATCTTGGCCTGCATCGACAGGGGCATGCTGTGCCAGTTCTCCAAGGGCGTAGTGAAATGTGAGAACGTACCGTTGACGATGCACTGGTGGGTAACAAGACCCTGTCTGTCCAACGCCAGCACGCCGATCTGGTCGCCCTGATATCGGATGGCTGCGACCCGCTGGACCTCCGCGTCACCGTCGACCCGCACGTCGAAAAGCAGGATGCCGCGGCTCCTGGTGGCTACCTCGGCGGCCTTTTCAGCGAAGCTTAAGGAGAGCGAGCGGACGCTTTCGACCGCCAGCCGTAAAACCATCAAATCCAGTTCATCCACTGCCATAAGGTACCTGCGCGCAACACATGGGTGATAGCAATCGACCACACCGCTTGTTCACAGATGTCGGCTCACGACCGATCATTCAGGGTTTGCCGGTCAGTCCATTGACCGAGGGCGTGCTCCGGTTCGAACCGATCCTGAAGCGGAATGCGCTGGATCTACGGAACCCGAGGAGCAGGCCAGCCAAAGTTGCCGCGACAATTGATGTCGTGATCATTCCAGACATCTGCATCGGCGTCGCTGAACATCCCACTGGTAAGTCCGTTCTCTTGCGGCAAGCCCATCCTCGGGCCGTCTTGTACCTGAAACCCTCGCGGTGGCGTCCCTCGAAACTCGGGACCGCCGGGCGCTTGATCGTCGAGAACTTTGTTTACGAAGGTCCGGACCTCCTGCAGAGCATATTCCGGTGCGCTCGCCTTTGAGCATTCCGCTGAAGCGTGACGTTTCGCTAGTCCGTGTTCCTTGCAGGCTCACCGCGAGGGCGCCTTGCACACAGCGGCACGTCAGCGCATGAAACTCGTCCCCCGTTCACTTCACAAAATGGATTTCCTGAAGTACTGGGAGCGCAGAGAAATCTCCGGTCGCAGCCTACCCGGTTAAAACAAGGACCCAACAATGAAGACTCTCGTCGTCTGCTCCGGCGGATTGGACTCCGTCACCCTTGCTCACAAGGTGGCAGCGGAGCACGAACTCGCCGGCCTCTTATCTTTCGATTACGGCCAACGGCATAGGAAGGAATTGGGCTTCGCCGCCCTTTGTGCGGAGCGACTGAGCGTCCCGCACCGCATCATCGACATCCACGAGATCGGCGGCGGCCTTTCCGGCTCCGCGCTGACCGATAATGTGGACGTGCCCGACGGGCACTACGCCGAAGACACGATGAAGGTCACGGTGGTGCCGAACCGGAACGCCATCATGTTGGCCATTGCCTTCGGCTTCGCCGCAGCGCACGACGCTGACGCGGTGGCGACGGCCGTGCATGGTGGGGATCATTTCATTTATCCCGACTGCCGTCCGGCCTTCATCGACGCTTTCCAGATGATGCAGGACCACGCGCTCGACGGCTACGCGAAGATTCGCATTTATGCACCCTATGTGAATCTCACGAAGGCGGACATTGTTAGGAATGGAGCAGCATACGGCACGCCATTTGCGCAGACCTGGTCCTGCTACAAGGGCGCCGAGCGTCACTGCGGGAGGTGCGGGACCTGTGTCGAGCGGCGCGAGGCGTTTCATCTCTCTGGGCAGCCGGACCCCACCGACTACGAGGACTCCGACTTCTGGCTCGATGCGCTGCGAAGGAGGACCGCGTAATGTTCCGCATCACCAAGGAATTCCACTTCTCAGCCTCGCATCAGCTCACCTCGTTGCCACCCGATCACCAATGCGCGCGCCTGCACGGGCATAACTACATCGTTGAAGTGGAGCTTTCAGCGAATGGACTGAACGAGAACGGCTTCGTGCGCGACTATCACGATTTGGCGCCATTCAAACGCTACATCGACGAGAGCTTCGACCACCGACATCTCAACGACGTGCTGGGACATGAGCAAGTCACGGCGGAATATCTGGCCAGACATTTTTATGAATGGTGCAAGGCACGCCTGCCCGAAACCTCGGCCGTGCGGGTGAGCGAAACGCCGAAAACCTGGGCGGAATACCGGCCATGACCGATACGCATCCCGCAATCCGCGTGAGTGAGATTTTCGGGCCGACGATCCAGGGCGAGGGCGTGCTCATCGGTTTGCCGACGGTCTTCGTCAGAACCGGCGGGTGTGACTATCGCTGTTCCTGGTGCGACAGCCTGCATGCGGTGGACAATCAATTCCGCCATGAATGGGAGATGATGTCCATTGCCGCGGTGTGGCAAAACGTGCTTGCGCTTTCCGGTGGCCGCCCGCTGATGGTATCGCTGTCAGGCGGCAATCCGGCCATCCAGCCGCTCGGCGCGCTCATCGAGCGAGGCCATGGTGAAGGTTACCGTTTTGCGCTGGAGACCCAAGGTTCGGTGGCCAGGGACTGGTTTGCCGACCTTGACGTGCTAGTCCTCAGCCCAAAGCCGCCGTCAAGCCAAATGACGACCGATTGGGCCGCTTTCGAGGCCTGCCTTCAGGCGGCACAAGGCAGGCCGCAAGTCGTGCTCAAGCTCATTGTTTTCGACGAAAGGGACTACGCCTACGCGAAAGACGCCGCTGCGAGATTTCCGCGACTTCCGATCTATCTGCAACCCGGCAATCACACGCCGCCACGCCTCGCAAATGAAGACGCGCCTGTCGACCTTGACGGAATATTGAAGCGGATGGAGTGGCTGGTTGATAGCGTGACCCGCGACAGGTGGTTCGAAGCCCGTGTGCTGCCGCAGCTGCACGTTATGCTCTGGGCTAACAAGAGAGCCGTCTAGCCTAGGCCCGCTTTTCACTGAAACTGCGCCGGCGGATATTCGGGTGGACGGGTTGTCCCACGCTTGACGGCGCTGCCGGGGTGCTTGCGGACTTCTGCCACCGGCACCAAGAGCGTGGCCAGCCGCTTACGACTCGGATTGTTGCCGAGGCTCGGTTTCGACGGGCGTCCCTGGCGCGAACCAATCAAAGGGTTAGCGCGAGCCACGGGTGGATAGTATGGTGGTGCGATGCGGCGGCGCCTGCTGCAGCTGGCACGGTCCTTGCGTATTCTTGTTGCAAGGCCGAAGGGAGCTGTCGGCCGACAACCATGATCTGGCCAGGACGATTGTCGACTGCTTCCGATACAGAAAAGAGGCCGGACTCGACGTGGCGCTTCAGGGACTGCGAAATGGAATACGGCGCCGGAAGGCACGACCGGACGATATCGTCACTATGCCAAGACGCGTCTGGTCCGCTCCGAATCCTGTTTCGACACGACGGTCGCCGATCAACAGTGAAAAACATAGCGCAATCGGTTCACGATCGACTGAGAACCATGACCGTTCCTCTGCGGTGCTCAGACTGCCGCTGAGTGCCTGGCCGTTCCACTTTCGAAATATTTGTCGAACTTTGCCGCGATGCTCCTGACAAAGGGCCGGCTTTCCGCAGGCACGACGAAGCGGTCACCATCAAGTTCAAGCAACCGCGCAGGATCTTGGAGGGCCGTGGAACTCGCTCGGACGAGAAGTCTTTGGCCGGCTTTGCCAAAGCGCTCCACCAGTACGATCGCCGAGAAGCCGAAGTCACACATCAGCCGCTCGATGATCCAGCCGCGAACACGGTCGTCTTCGGAAAGCGCAATGCCACGGACCGCAGCCAGCCCACCGTTCTCGACCATGCGCCCATACTCGGCGGTCGAAGGCATGTTCTGTGCATAGCCCTGGCGAAACTGGCTGATGGATGACGGGCCGAGGCCGATCAATGTCTCGCAGCGATCCTCGGTATAGCCCTGGAAGTTCCGGTGCAGTGTTCCGGCGCGGGCGGCAAGCGCGAGGGCATCGCCCGGTTTGGCGAAATGGTCGAGCCCGATTGCTTCGTATCCCTGGTCCACGATCGCCCGCGCCGCCAATTGCGATTGAGCAAACCGCTCTGCCGGACCCGGCAGCCATGCCTCGTCGATCATCGTCTGATGTTTCTTGAACCACGGCACATGGGCGTAGCCAAAAAGCGCTATCCGATCCGGTTCCAGGGTCAGTGCCTGTGCAACCGTGGAGGCGACGCTCTCCCTGGTCTGATGCGGCAGGCCGTAGAGCAGATCGAGATTGACGGATTCGACGCCGCGCGAACGAACGCCATCAACAACCGTCTTGGTCTGCAGAAAGCTCTGCTCGCGGTTGATCGCTTTCTGCACCTTCGGGTCGAAATCCTGGACGCCGAGGCTCGCCCTTGTCATGCCGATTTCGGCAAGTGCATCGAGGCGGGCATCGTCCATATCATTGGGTTCGATCTCAACGCTGATCTTTGCACCGGGGAGAAAGGTGAAGCTGTTGCGCAGGACGGTTCCCAGCGCCACGATATCTTCCGGTTTGAGCATCGTTGGCGAACCGCCGCCGAAATGGACGGCACGCACGCGGCCCTTGCCTGCGACAAGACCGGCGACGGTGGCGATCTCGGCATGCAGTGAGCGCAGATATGTGGTCACCGGTTCTTTGTGGCGTGTCTGCTTGGTATGGCAGGCACAGAACCAGCAAAGCTTGTCGCAGTACGGGATGTGCAGATAGAGCGAGATCTCGTCACCACCTTCGAGCGCCTCCAACCAGCCTCGGTAAACGACGGCATCGACCCCCGCATGGAAATGCGGCGCGGTCGGATAACTGGTATAGCGCGGGACGTTCTCGCCAAGTCTGGCAGCTAGCTCCAGTCGCATGTCGTGGTCCACCGTGTTTGCGTCGCCGGAACTGTGGATGCTTGGATGAGCCTAAGCCCTGATTTCGATCAACCTTCAGCACGGACAAACTGCCGCAAGGATTTTTCTACCGTCGATTGCTATCCTGCCCGCACTGGACCGGTAGAGCGATCGAATGACATTACGGCAGGACAGTCACAGTTCCGGCATTCCCGTTCTTTGCCTGTCTTGCGAGGCACGGCACCGCGGTGTCTGTGGTGCGCTCGAACCAGACCATTTGGCTCAGCTCGCCAAGACGTCGTCGCGGCACAATATCGAGCCGGGGGTCGAACTGATCGGCGACGCCGAGGCGGTCGACTGTTATTCAAACGTGCTTTCAGGCGTGGTGAAGCTCACGAAGAGCCTTTCGGACGGCCGCCAGCAGATCGTCGGTCTCCAGTTCGCGCCGGATTTTCTGGGACGGCCCTTCAAGATGAAAAGCGCGATCAATGCGGAAGCGGCAACAGCTGTCTCGCTATGCTCGTTTCCGAGAGCGGCCATCGAACGGTTGATGAAGGAATCACCGGAATTTGTGCATCGCCTGTTCAAGCAGGCGCTGAACGAACTCGACGAGGCACGCGAATGGATGGTGACTCTGGGGCGCAAGACCGCACCGGAGAAGGTGGCGAGCTTTCTCCTCATGATCGCCCGGAACATCGATTCCAGTGTTGACCCGGCGGCTAGGTCGGCGTGCTTCGAGCTGCCGATGACGCGTGCCGACATCTCTGATTTCCTTGGAATTACAAACGAGACCGTGAGCCGTCAGCTGACCAGCCTGAGAATGGACGGCGTGATTCGGATCGAGAACAACCGCCGTGTCACCGTGGACAGCATGAGCCGGCTGGAACGGCGCTGCGGCGGCCGAGGCGCAACCGCCGTTTGAATGACACCGAAGCTGCATGGCCTACGTCACTTATTTCGTTCGGGGCAGGGCATGCTCGCGTTGGGCTTAGAAGAAGCCGCATAGCGACAGTCCGCTCTCCATCCGATCGCCTGAGCCAGGTGTGTTTCGACCAACTCGTCGGCGAAGCATCCATCCTCGAGGTGCTCGACGTGCAACCGGCTGTTCCAGGCAGGATTGCACTCGGCCGAAGTCAATACGCCTCATACGCAGGGGAAAATCGCCGTCTCCCCGAACCATGAATGTCACGAAGGCAGCGCAACGCTGGCGCTGGCTGTCCCAAGGCATTGAAACGATCGACGTTCGGCAAGGCATCGGCCTACTTTCCAGCGTCACAGAAGGCGCGCTTCCCCACACGCCCGCGATCGCCTCCATACCCGGCCCGACCGGGGACGCGGGGCCTGTCCGTAAGCGTTGCGGCCGGTGCTGCGCTTCCACATTCGATCGCCACAGTCTGATCGCACCGAACTCGATGCTGCTCGAAGCAAAATCGTGCGGCTCTGACATGGATCAGGGCGAGCAGGCCACGGCTGCGCAATAAGGCACTGCGGTTGGCGCCCGCCGGAATTGGAAATCGGGGCTTGCGATGAAATTCGGCACAGAGATCGTCCTTCTAAGCCTGTTTGCGTTTGCGGCCCTGGTGGCTGCCGGCTTCGGCGTAGATGAACCTTTTCGCCGGCATATGTGGGTTTTGTTCTTCGCCCTGGCTGGCTTCACTGCGATTCTGTTGCGCAACACGGAGTTCAAGCCGGCAGTTCCGATCGACCCCGCCGCTTACATGGATGGGCCGATCCGCTACGGTGCCATCGCCACCGTATTCTGGGGCGTCGTCGGCATGCTGGTCGGCGTGGTCATCGCCCTGCAGCTCGCCTACCCCGATCTCAACATCCAGCCCTGGTTCAATTTCGGCCGACTGCGGCCTTTGCATACTTCCGGCGTGGTTTTTGCCTTCGGCGGCAATGCACTCATCTGCACGTCACTTTATGTCGTGCAGCGGACCTGTCGTGCCAGGCTGTTCGGCGGCGATCTCGCCTGGTTCGTGTTCTGGGGCTATCAGCTGTTCATCGTCATGGCGGCAACCGGCTACCTGCTCGGTATCACCGAGAGCCGCGAATACGCCGAGCCCGAATGGTATGTGGACCTGTGGCTGACCATTGTCTGGGTCGCCTATCTCATCCTGTTCCTCGGCACGATCCTAAAGCGCAAGGAACCGCACATCTATGTCGCCAACTGGTTCTACCTTGCCTTCATCGTGACCATCGCAATGCTGCATGTGATCAACAACCTGTCGATGCCGGTCTCCTTCCTGGGCTCCAAGAGCTATTCAGCCTTCTCCGGCGTACAGGACGCCCTGATGCAATGGTGGTACGGCCACAATGCCGTCGGCTTCTTCCTCACCGCCGGCTTCCTCGGGATGATGTATTATTTCGTGCCCAAGCAAGCCAACCGACCGGTCTATTCCTACCGGCTGTCGATCATCCACTTCTGGGCTTTGATCTTTCTCTACATCTGGGCCGGTCCGCACCACCTCCACTACACCGCCCTGCCGGACTGGGCCCAGACGCTCGGCATGGTGTTCTCAATCATGCTCTGGATGCCCTCGTGGGGCGGCATGATAAACGGCCTGATGACGCTCTCGGGCGCCTGGGACAAGCTGCGCACCGACCCGATCATCCGTATGATGGTGATGGCCATCGCCTTCTACGGGATGTCGACCTTCGAAGGCCCGATGATGTCAATCAAGGCCGTCAACTCGCTCTCGCACTACACCGACTGGACCATCGGTCACGTCCATTCGGGCGCGCTCGGCTGGGTTGGCATGATCTCGTTCGGCGCGATTTATTTCATGGTCCCGAAGTTATGGAATCGCGACCGGCTTTATTCGCTGCGGCTCGTCAACTGGCACTTCTGGCTGGCGACGCTTGGGATCGTCGTTTACGCCGCGGTGATGTGGGTCTCCGGCGTCATGCAGGGCCTGATGTGGCGCGAATACAACGAGCAGGGCTTCCTGGTCTACTCCTTCGCCGAAACCGTCGCCGCCATGCATCCCTACTACATCATGCGTGCCATCGGCGGCGCGATGTATCTGTCGGGCGCCCTCATCATGGCCTGGAACATCGCCATGACCATCCTCGGCTACCAGCGCGAGGAGGATCCGATGCCGCGCTCCATCCCCGCCCTCCAGCCTGTGCGATCAGGAGCCAGAAAATGGGCCTGATGGACAGACACGCGGTCATCGAGAAGAACGCCACACTTCTTCTCCTCGGGTCCCTGCTGGTCGTAACAATCGGCGGTATCGTCGAGATCGCGCCGCTCTTCTATCTCGACAACACCATCGAGAAGGTGGAAGGCATGCGGCCCTATTCGCCGCTCGAGCTCGCCGGGCGCAACATCTATGTACGTGAGGGCTGTTACCTCTGCCACAGCCAGATGATAAGGCCGTTCCGCGACGAGGTCGAGCGCTACGGCCACTATAGCCTGGCCGCCGAGTCGATGTACGACCACCCGTTCCAGTGGGGCTCGAAGCGCACCGGGCCGGATCTCGCCCGGGTCGGCGACCGCTACTCGAACGGATGGCACGTCCAGCATCTCACCGAGCCGCGTTCGGTGGTGCCGGAATCGATCATGCCGAGCTACGCGTTCCTGAAGGACATGCCCATCGAGGTGAAGGATTTCTCGACGCATCTGATCGCCAACCGCCGTGTCGGTGTGCCCTATTCAGACGACATGATCGCTCATGCCAATGCCGATCTCATGGCGCAGGCCGATGCGAATGCCGACACATCGGGCCTGGAGAGACGCTATCCGAAAGCCAAGGTTGGGGACTTCGACGGCGATCCGCAGCAGGTCACCGAAATGGATGCGCTGGTCGCCTATCTCCAGATGCTCGGCACGCTGATCGATTTCAGGACCTATGACGAAGCCGCCGGCTACCGCTGAGGAGAATGGCGATGACCTACAATTTCATGCGGGAGTTTGCCGACAGCTGGGGCCTGCTTGCCATGGCGCTTTTCTTCCTCGGATGCGTTGCCTTTGCACTTCGTCCCGGCAGCCGCAGGCAAGCCGAGAGAGCCGCTCACATTCCTCTCAAGGGCGACTGATCATGGGCAGCGAGCATATCGATGAGGTTTCGGGCATCTCGACGACCGGCCATGAGTGGGACGGCATCAAGGAACTCAACAACCCGCTTCCGCGCTGGTGGGTCATCACCTTCTACATCACCATTGCCTGGGCGATCGGCTACACCGTCGTCTATCCGGCATGGCCGATGCTGACTTCCGCGACCAGGGGTGTGCTGGCGTATTCGAGCCGCAAAGACGTCAAGAATGAACTGGCGGCGGCCGAAGTGGCCAAGGGTAAATATGTCGCTGCCATTCAGGCGAAGACCGTCTCCGAGATTACTGCCGACGATACGCTACGCGAATTCGCCGTCGCCGCGGGTGGCGCCGCGTTCAAGGTCAATTGCGTGCAGTGCCATGGCTCGGGCGCTCAAGGGTCCAAGGGTTTTCCCAACCTAAACGACGACGATTGGCTGTGGGGTGGCAACGCCGAACAGATCCAGCAGACGATTGCGCACGGCATCCGCTTCGCATCAGACCCGGATACGCGCCTGTCGGAAATGCCTGCTTTTGGGGACATCATCACGACGGATCAGATCAAGCAGGTCGGCGCCTATGTCGCAAGCCTCTCCGATCCTGTTCAGGACACAAGCCTGATCGAACCCGGCGCCAATATCTTCGCCGAGAATTGTGCGGCCTGTCATGGTGAGAATGCAAAGGGCAACAGGGAGCTCGGCGCACCCGACCTGACCGACGCGATCTGGCTATACGGGTCTGGCGAAACAGCCATCGCCGCGCAGGTCCGCGCGCCGAAGCACGGCGTCATGCCGGCCTGGATCGGCCGTCTCGGCGAGATCAAGGCCAAGGAACTCGCGGTCTATGTCCATTCGCTTGGTGGCGGAGAATAGGTGCGCAAGCCTATTCTCGTCCTCCCCCCACCGCCAAGCGACGAGGCCCGGCGCGAGCCGGGCCTCGGCATCATCCAGAAACCGATGGGTCGGGCTTCCGGCGAAATCGTCGCTGATGACTGGAGCTTTCGTGCTCGATAACACGCAAATAGAACGGCTCGAAGCCGATGCGGTCAACTCGGCCAAGACCCGTCAGCCGCTCTATGCCGCACGCAAGAAGATCTTCCCGAACCGGGCCTCTGGCAGTTTCCGCCGCTTCAAGTGGTCGGTGATGGCAATCACGCTGGGGATCTACAACCTGACGCCCTGGCTGCGGTGGGATCGCGGGCCATTTGCCACGGACCAGGCCGTGCTGGTCGATCTTGCCAACCGCCGCTTCTACTTCTTCTTCATCGAGATATGGCCGCAGGAATTCTACTACGTCGCCGGCCTGCTGGTCATGGCCGGTATCGGCCTTTTCCTGATCACATCCACCGTCGGCCGGGCCTGGTGCGGCTATACGTGCCCGCAGACCGTGTGGGTCGATCTGTTTCTGGTCGTCGAGCGAGCCATCGAGCGCGACCGCAACGCGCGCATCAAGCTCGATGCCGGTCCCTGGACTGCGCGCAAACTCGTGGTGCGAACATCGAAACACGCCATTTGGCTGGTCATAGGGGTGCTGACCGGCGGCGCCTGGATCTTCTATTTCGCCGATGCCCCCACGCTGCTTGGGGAACTCTTCACCGGCACCGCCGCCCCCGTCGCCTACATCACCGTGTCCGTGCTGACGGCGACGACCTATACGTTCGGCGGGCTGATGCGCGAGCAGGTCTGCACCTACATGTGCCCATGGCCGCGCATCCAGGCGGCCATGCTCGACGAGAATTCCCTCACCGTCACCTATAATGACTGGCGCGGCGAACCGCGCTCGCGTCACGCCAAGAGGGTCCTTGCCGCCGGGCAGCCCGTCGGCGACTGCGTCGACTGCAATGCCTGTGTCGCGGTGTGCCCGATGGGGATCGACATTCGTGATGGCCAGCAGCTTGAATGCATCACCTGCGCGCTCTGCATCGATACCTGTGACGGTATCATGGACAAGCTCGGCAGGGAGCGCGGACTGATTTCCTATGCGACGCTGGCCGACTACAACGCCAATATGATGCTGGCGACCCCAGGCGGCTCCGGTTCAGTCAACCCGTCACTGGTCAGGAACGCTGACGGCCTGTTCTCCGACAATGTGGCCCGTTTCCATATCCGCAAGATCTTTCGCCCGCGCACCTTCATCTACATGGGCGCCTGGTCGGCGGTCGGTCTCGCGCTGCTCTATTCGCTGCTGACCCGCGCACGGCTCGAATTGAATGTCCTGCACGATCGCAACCCGCAGTTCGTGACGCTGTCCGACCGTTCGATCCGCAATGGCTACACCGTCAAGCTGCTCAACATGATCCCCGAACCAAGAACGATCATTGTCACGATGCAGGGCCTGCATGGAGCCGAAATGAGCGTTGTCGGCATCGACCTGCCGGCGGATCGCTCCTTTGCCATCCCGGTCGAACCCGACCGGCTGAAGATGCTCAAGGTTTTCGTGCGTCAGCCGGCAGATCAGGTTCGGGGTGCAGCGCAAAGCTTCAAATTCCGGGTCGAAAATAAGGCAACGTTCGAGTCGGACGAATACACGGCCACTTTCAACGCACCGGAGATCGCCAGATGACCGACACCTCGCGACAATCCCGCGAATTCACCGGCAGGCATATGCTGTTCACCATCCTTGGCTTCTTCGGCGTGGTCATAGCGGTCAATCTGACGATGGCGACGCTCGCCAACACGAGCTGGACCGGCCTTGTCGTCGAAAACACCTATGTGGCGAGCCAGCAATTCAACGAAAAGGCCGAGCAAGGGCGAGCTCAGGCGGCCCTCGGCTGGACTGGCAAACTGACCATCGCAGGCGGTGAGGTCCGCTACAGCCTCACCGATGCTGTCGGCAAGCCGGTTGCCTTGCATGGCGTCAAGGTGCTGTTCCGTCATCCCGCCTACGAGGCCGAGGACAAATCCGTCACTCTTGAGGCTGCCTCCGGTCAGATATTCGCCGCGCACCACATGCCCAACGATGGCGTCTGGATCGTCGAAATCGACGCCGATGCGAGCCTTGCGGAACCCTATCGCGACGCTCGCCGGATCATGATTTCCCACGGGGCGCTGCAATGAGCTGCTGCGCGCCAGGCGCCGAAATCGCATTGGACCTGGAAAAGGTCACACTGGTCCTGCCTTCTGGCCAGGAAATCAGACTGGCGAGCCGCTCGATTGGCGAAAATCTTCGCCAGACCGACCTCTCGGTGCCGGCTGTGCATTGTGCCGCCTGCATCCAGACGATCGAGACGGCGATCGGCAAGCTGGATCGCGTCGAAGGCGCTCGTGTCAATCTTTCGACGAAACGTGTTTCGGTCCGGTGGCGCGGCGAGGAGGTTCCGCCATTCGTCGCCACACTTGGACGGCTGGGCTATGGCGCGCACCTGTTCGATCCCGAGGCTGACGGGAAGGACAAGATGCTCTCGGAACTGATCCGCGCCGTCGCGGTCGCCGGCTTTGCGGCGGGCAACATCATGCTGCTATCAGTCTCCGTCTGGTCCGGCGCGCAAGGCGCGACCCGCGACCTGTTCCATTGGGTCTCTGCCTTGATTGCCATTCCTGCGCTCGCTTTCGCCGGCGGCATCTATTTTCGCTCGGCCTGGAATGCGCTGCGCCACAGCCGCATGAACATGGACGTGCCGATCGCGGTCGGGGTATCGCTCGCTTACGCCATGAGCCTCTACGAGACGATCAGCCATGGCGACCATGCTTATTTCGACGCGTCGGTGTCGCTGCTGTTCTTTCTGCTGATCGGCCGCACGCTGGATCACGTGATGCGGGAACGAGCACGGACGGCCGTGAACGGACTGGCTCGGCTGGCGGCGCGCGGCGCCATGGTGCTGCGCGAGGACGGTTCGCGCGACTACTTGCCGGTTGGCGAGATCGAACCGGGAATGGAGCTCTTGATCGCGGCCGGCGAGAGGGTGCCCATCGACGGCAGGATCATTGGCGGGGCGTCGGATCTCGACTGTTCCCTGGTTTCCGGGGAAAGCACGCCCAGAACGGTGGGCCCGGGGGCGCAGGTCCAGGCCGGTACACTCAATCTCACCGGTCCACTGACCATCGAGGCGACGGCCGCCGCGAAGGATTCCTTCCTGGCCGAAATGGTTCGGCTGATGGAAGCGGCAGAGGGCGGCCGCGCCCGCCATCGCAGGATCGCCGATCGCGTCTCCGCGCTCTACGCCCCCGTGGTCCACCTCACCGCCTTTGTGACGTTCCTCGGCTGGATGGCGGCGACCGGCGACTGGCACCGGGCAATAACAATCGCGATCGCCGTTTTGATCATTACATGCCCGTGTGCGCTCGGTCTCGCCGTGCCGATCGTGCAGGTGGTCGCTGCGCGGCGGCTGTTTGAAAGCGGCGTCATGGTCAGGGACGGCTCCGCCATGGAGCGCCTGGCCGGGATCGACACGGCATTGTTCGACAAAACCGGCACGCTTACGCTCGGACTGCCCAGGCTGATCAATGCGCCGTCCATCGATCCGACGATGCTCGCCATGGCGGCCGAGATGGCAGCGCATTCCCGCCATCCCTTTTCGAAGGCAATCGCTGGCAATGCAGCCTTTGCCGGCCAGCCGAAACTCGCGTCCGTCAGGGAGCATCCGGGCTTCGGCATCGAAGCCATCGCCGAGGGCAGTACCTGGCGGCTGGGTCGCCGCGGATGGGCTGAGTGGAAAGCCCGGACCGGCGGCGAAGGCAAACAAGGCTATGGCGGAACCGTTCTGACGAAGGACGGGGTCATTGTCGCGACTTTCGATTTCGAGGATGAGCTGCGTGCCGATGCCAAGGCGGCCATCGAGCAACTGAACGGCGCCGGCGTGTCGGTGGAGATGCTGTCGGGCGACACAGAAGCTGCCTGCGGCGAAGTCGCGGAAGCGCTGGGCGTCGAGCGCTTCGTTCCCGCGTTGCTTCCCTCCGGGAAGGTCGAACACATCGAAGCATTGACGCGAACTGGCCACAAGGTGCTGATGGTCGGCGATGGGCTCAACGACACGCCTGCATTGGGCGCCGCACACGTTTCGATCGCTCCGGCCACGGCGGCGGATATCGGTCGCAACGCCGCGGATTTCGTGTTCCTACGTAGAAGTCTTCTGGCGGTCCCACTTGCTTTAGACATTTCGCGGAAGGCCGGACGGCTGATCCGGCAGAACATCGCCATCGCGATCGTTTACAATGGCATCGCCGTGCCGGTCGCCATTCTGGGGCACGTTACGCCACTGATCGCGGCGGTCGCGATGTCCGCCTCCTCCCTCCTGGTCATCGGCAATGCGCTACGCCTGCAAGGTTTCGTGTCACATGCATCGGTGCAAGATGCCCGACATGACAGGCGCTCCGACATTGGCGCACTGGCACAATCGTCATGACGACGCTCGCCTACCTCATACCTGTGGCCCTGTTCCTCGGAGGGCTTGGGCTGGCCGGGTTCCTGTGGGCCTTGAGGAGCGGCCAATATGAAGATCTCGATGGCGCCGCCGAGCGGATCCTGATCGACCGCGACGAGCCGCGCAGTTGACCCAGCCAGCCCTGCGACGTCTCGCTCGGATATTTTCCGCGGTTGCTTCGCGTCATGCCGATTTCGGCGCGCGACGGGTGCGAACGGATCAGCCAGAATACGTTGCCGAACTTTCGGCCAGGAAAGGGCCGCACCGAACGGGAAGCCGGCCATTTCATGATGACCTGACCAGACCATGGCGTGGCGATCGACCAGTCGACCGTGAACCCGCCGTTGCCGCGTTTATCGAGCCTGGTTGATCCACATCAGGGTTATCTCTTCATCGGCATGGTTTCATTGAGCATTTTTGAACGGAGAACGGATGTCTAACGGACGGTTAGGTCGCGTGGAGACGCTTGGGGAGATGAGCCGCAAACCGTGGATCGATTGCGATGCGTTCCAGTGCCCTTCGTCGCAGATAGCCGACGCAATGGCGGCACGCTGATGGCCGGCTCTGTCGATAGATTCGACGTTATTGTGGTCGGAGCCGGGCCGGTCGGACTTTCCTTCGCCGCGTCGCTTGCCCAGAGCCGACTCAAGGTGGCAGTGGTTGAACGGCAGTCGCTCGAAAGCCTGGCGAATCCGGCTTTCGACGGTCGCGAGATCGCGCTGACCCACGCATCGGTTGGAATCCTTCGCGAGCTCGGCGCCTGGGATGCCATCCCCGCTTCGGACAAATCACCGCTACAAGGCGCGCGCGTGCTCAACGGATCGAGCCCTTTCGCCCTGAGCTTCGACTCTCCCAGCGGATCTGGGGAACCACTCGGAATTCTGGTCCCAAATTTTCGGATCCGCGACGCCCTGTTCAAGCTTGTCCACTTCCAGGATCATGCCCAGCTGCTGTGCGGCCGCTCGGTCGTCAATGCAACAACCAGCCACAAAGAAGCAGTCATAAGGCTCTGTGATGGCAGGCAATTGGCCGCTCGGCTGCTCGTTGCAGCGGATTCGCGTCTGTCCGCGACGCGCGACCTGCTCGGCATTGGGGCCGACATCAATCGGCTTGGCAACTCCATGCTGATTTGCCGGGTGAGGCACGAGCGCGCCCATCACCAGATCGCGGTCGAATGGTTCGATCACTATCAGACGATAGCGATGTTGCCGCTCATGGAAGGCGTGTCGTCGCTGCTTCTCACGTTGCGCTCAAACGAGGCCGACAGACTGCTTGCTCTCGACGACGATTTGTTCCTGATGGAATTGACGAGCCGGTGTCGAGGACGCCTCGGAGAGATGACCTTGGCAAGCACCCGCCATGCCTATCCGCTGGTCACGACCTGGGCGCACAAGTTCTGGGCTCCGAGTGCGGCACTGATCGGCGATGCTGCCCTCGGCATGCACCCGGTGACCGCGCATGGCTTCAACATCGGCCTCAGTGGCCAGAAGCAACTCGCCGATAGAATCCTGGCGGCATGTCGCGAGCGCCGCGACATTGCTGATCCCGACATGCTCGGCAGATACGAAAGCCGGCTGCGTCTGTCGGCGGCACCGCTCTATCATGCTACGAATGTACTTGTCGCTCTCTACTCAGGCGAGCACCCGGCGGCACGGCTTGCAAGACATGCGGGGCTTCGCTTTGCCCAATATCTTCCTTTTATCCGCCATGGCATTTCGGCCATGCTCAGGCGGTGAATCGCAGGCAGCGCTGCCGCTCTGGAACGCTATCTCGGCCCGGCTTCCTTTTGTCTCGCCGGGCGCGTTTGATGCCGTTCGTAAGGCTGCTTCCATGGTGACGATGCCGATCCTGGGATGGTTCGGATCAAGGCATAGCACGGTCAAGATCTCGATGGTCAGCCGGCAATCCTAACAGCAGACGTGCGACCCGGAGCCATGGTGAGCGCACTGGTTACCCCCGCTGGATAGTTAACCCGTCCTTCAGTGGGCTTGCGTAAGCTTGTCGTCGCGAACAACGATGGGAGCAAGCCGGTCCGTCCATGGCCCCGAAGAATGAAGACACGCTGGAGGCCAAAATCCGTCAGGATCAGCTTGCTGACCTGAGGGCCGGCCTCTTCGTGTCGATGCCGATAAGCGCTATCCTGTCAGGCCTGATTTGGGCGGTGCACGCCCTTTCTGGCAGCGGCTTTGCCGCTGCAATCTGGTTCCTGGTCGTCAATGCGATAAATGCCGCCCGCGTTGCACTCGCGCGTTATCAGCTAAAGGAAACGGGGCGCCATGACGGTTTAGTGGGGGTTTTGCCGCGGCTTCGCTGGTTTGGCATCCTTGCTCTTCTGGCAGGGTTTGCCTGGTCCTTCCTGGCCGTCCTGACTGTTGGATACACGACACCTCAAGCACCGCTGCATCTGGTCATTCTGGCGGGCATTTCCGCTGGTGCGGTTACATACGGCAGTTCGTATGCCGCGGCGGCGACCAACTTCATCACACCTCCGCTCCTCATCACGGTGGGTTGCCTTTTGGCGAAAGGCAATTTTGAAGACTACATTCTGGCTTTTACCGTTCTGCTCTTCATGGGCGGCTTGGTTCGAGCTTCGTTTGTTGGCCAAGCACGGTTCCGCGAAGCGAGCCGCCTGAGGCATGAGGCCGAGCGGCTTGCGGCGGAGATGAAGGCCAGTTCCAGGCAGGACCACCTGACGGCCCTTCTCAACAGGCGTGGCCTCGAAGACGCTATCGGACGGTTCGAGACCGCGGATGGCCCCTTCGTGGCAATGCTGGTTGACCTGGACGGGTTCAAATCCGTCAACGATACCTACGGTCACAGGACCGGTGATGAACTGCTTGTCAGGATCGCCCGCCGCATAGAGGAGGAAGCACCGGAAGGCTCAACGCTCGCTCGTATCGGCGGCGATGAATTCGTGCTGTTTTTTCCCTCAACGAGGGTTTCGCTTTCTGCCAGTGATCTCGCCTCCAATATCATAGCCAAAATTGCCCGCCCCTATATCGAGGTCGCGTCCGTCCGCGTCGGGGCATCAATAGGAATATACCTGGCGGAAAGCCCGGGCCTGACCGAAATGTTGTTGCGGGCGGATATCGCCCTTTATACGGCCAAGCGTCGTGGCAGGAACGAATTTTGCCTGTTCGATGCCGAACTCGACAGGGAACTGCAACGCCGCCAGTCCGTCGAACGGGACCTTCATTCGGCGATAAAGACGAGAAGCTTGCAACCTTGGTTCCAGCCGATCGTGAAACTCGACACCGAGGCCGTGGTCGGTTTTGAAGCCTTGCTGAGGTGGTCCCATCCGACTCATGGTGCCATCTCTCCACCCGAAATCATCACAGCTGCACGCGAAACCGGTATGCTTCAGCTGCTGACGCAAACCGTATTCGCCGATTGTTGTGCTTTTATCGACGGCTTGGTGAAAGCTGACTGTCGTGATCTCCGTGTGGCGATGAATGTTTCACCGCGCGAACTGGAAGCCGGCGATATCGACGACATGGTTCTGGATGGTCTGGCGGCAAGAGGTCTGCCTGCAACGATGTTCGAGATCGAGATTACCGAAGAATCCCCGGTGGACCCGGACAGAGTGGATGAAAAGCTCGGACGGCTTTCACATGCCGGCATTTCCATTGCGCTCGATGACTTCGGCACCGGCTTTTCCACGTTGGCATCGCTCAAGGACAGTCGGATACGCAAGGTGAAAATAGACCAGGGCTTCATTCGCGGCTTGGCCAAGTCCCGAGAGGACCGACTGCTTGTCAAATCGGTCATCGATCTCGGTAACATGCTCGGGATCGAGGTCATGGCCGAGGGCGTCGAAACAGAGGCGGATCGGCAAACCCTGCACAAGCTTGGCTGCAGGACCGCTCAGGGCTTCCTGTTCTCGAAGGCGGTGCCTCTGAGCCAAGCACTAGAAATGGCAGTCAAACAGCACGCCAACCAGTTGTGACCGCTCCCGCCGCGCTGTCTCTCGCGGCCGTGCGCTCATGAATGGCGGGTATCTGAACGTCCTTGTTTGAAGAGCATGACAGTCCGTGCTGTGCGTCAGCCGGCGAACAGTTCTTTGTAGCCAGTCGTCACCATCCAGTTCGCCCGGTCGATATGGCTGCGAAGAGCCTTGCGGGCGCGGACCGGTTCAAGGGCCGGGTCGATGCCGAGAATGAGATCAGCCATCTCCTCTTCGCTGGCATTGTCGGCGCAGGCATCCAGGATCCGCAGGTAGATCGTGAAATGCTCCCTGTCGTAGCTCGTGAGGTTCTCCGACCAGGGGACTTCATCGCTCAACGTTGAGCTTCGACTTTCATCTGTTCCCATTGGTCGATTCATGCCTGCGAACCTCGCATGTTGAGCGCACGCAGCATATCCCAAAATGGGATAATCCGAAACCGGGATTAGTCGCTGATCCGGTCTTTACCCGACCGGTTCGCCTACATGCCCAAGTCTCTTCGATCGCCCCGCCACCAGCGGTTTCTGGCCGAGTTGGTTGCCCTGCGCAAGGCCAAAGGCCTGACTCAGGCGCAGGTGGCCGAGAAGCTTGATCGTCCCCAATCCTTCGTGGCCAAGTACGAGGGTGGAGAGCGGCGTCTCGACGTCATCGAGTTTCTCGACTTAACTGCGGCGCTTGACGCTGATCCGTGCGAGATTCTGTCCAGCCTGCGGGCTAACGGGCGCCTGCGCGTTTAACGGCTCGCGCCGGTACCGTGAACCGAGCGTGCTTTTCTTCGGCAAGCTGCCATTCCGCTGCGGGTGGGTCTTTACCAAGCCATGCCGATATAGGATGATAATCCTAATTATATACTTGACGTACCAAGCCGAATTTTCAATGAATGCAAGGAGCTACCGCCAATTTTCGACCTGACCAACGAAATTTACCACGACGCTGACAAGGCCCGCGAGCATCTGGAGACTATCCATTGGCCTCATGACCCGTTCTGCCCGCATTGTGGCAACGCCAACCCCGAGCGCATCACGAAGCTGGCGGGCAAGTCCACGCGCCCCGGCGTCTACAAATGCAACGAATGCCGTTTGCCTTTCACGGTCACGGTCGGCACCGTCTTTGAGCGTTCCAAGATCGGCCTGCATAGATGGGTGCTGGCTTCGCATCTCTACGCTTCGTCCAAGAAAGGCATGAGTGCCATCAGTTGCATCGTATGCTTGGCGTCACCTACAAGACCGCTTGGTTTATGGCGCACCGCATCCGCGAAGCCATGCAAGAGGGTGTTGCTTCTGCTGGTCCTATCGGCGGCAACGGCAAGACTGTTGAGGCCGACGAAACCTACATCGGAAAGCGCGAGACGCCTCGCGTATCAGCCCAACGTAAGGGTCGTCCTTTCACCAAGAAAGGCGAGGGCGGCGGTCGCGAAAAGCGCATCGTCGTCGGCTTGGTCGAGCGCGGCGGCAAGGCTCGCATGTTCCATTTGAACGACGCCACCAAGGCAACCGTCCGTGACGTGCTGGTGCGCAACGTGTCGCGAGATACCATCCTCTACACCGATGCGTCGAACCTCTACACAGAGACTGGCGGCGAGTCGCTACCCACAAGACCACGAAGCATTCGGACGGCGAATATGTCCGCTACGAGGACGGGATCGCCATCCATTCGAACACCATTGAGAACGTGTTCTCAGTCTTCAAGCGCGGCATGATCGGCGTCTACCAGCATTGCGGCGAGGCGCATTTGCATCGCTACCTTGCCGAGTTTGATTTCCGCTGCCATCGCCGCATGGCTCTGAAAGTCTCAGATGCAGAACGCGCCGAGGATTTGCTTCGCATGGCCCGCGACTAGCGCCTTATCTATCGGCGGATTGGTGAAGCCGGTCACGCCTAAGCAGAAGGCGCGACGACTCCTGTGGATACGTAGAAAAAAGAGAACAAAACGAGATTGACGATCTTGTGCGAATCAAAGTTTCGCCAGAACGTAAAAGGCGACCGTCTGAACCACGGTCGCCTTTAAGTTGAAACCAAGCCGTTGGAGGGCTTGTTAGTGATCACGTCCATTAAGTTGCGCGTTACGCGATTCACGTCAAGCCCTCCTGTGGCGCAAATCACAGGAGGCCTACATGGCCGGAACTTTCCGAGTAAATTGTCACAAGCCTGATAACGCCGACAAAGACCGTCGTCTTCAGGGCCTCGGCGGCCCTGCCGATGGCGGCTGGTATCGAGACATCGATACGATGATAAACAACGTCGAAAACGAAAATGAGCAATACTGGACGGTAGCGCCGACAGGAGAGTCCGTGTGGATTGTCGTACGCCAGCGTTCGAACGGACGGAAGTATCTTAAGACGGAGCCTGACGGCGTGGAGCCGAATAACCTGCTGGCACTCCCTCACTGTCCTTAGAGCCATCTGGCGCTACAGGCTGCTTGCCCTTCCCGGTCTTATGATCGGGAGGGGTTTTCAACAGGCGTCGCAAAATCTCGTCGCCCTTGTCCTGGTCTTTGTCTTTGGGGGATTCTGACATGGCTACCTACAACGATCTCAACAACCTAAGTAGTGATTCGGACATCGCAACCGCATTGGGCGATATGGTCGTCGCTTGGGCGAACGCTGAAACCACACTCATGCATGCCATGTGTTCAATCTGTAACATGTCGACCAACATGGCGCATTTCGGCTACTATCGTATTCCAACTTTTGAAGCCCGAGTTAAGTTCCTCCTAGCGATGATCCCCGAGTGGGATACGTCTTCCGATCGAGACGCCATCTCAAAGGCAATTGAGAAAATCAGCGGCATGTCGGGCACGCGCAACAACTGGGTTCACGGAATCTGGAGCAAGGAAAAGACAACAGGCCAAGTTGTTGTGTTCAATTTCCGCGCCGCCGAAAACAAGGGCAGGAACAAGCCCGTCAAAGCGCATGACATCAACCACCATGTCGAAACCCTGATAGCCAATACTAAGGCTCTACGGAAGCTGCTCCCACCACTGCCATAGATGAGTAAATCTTGGCGCCCATCCTTTGGTCGACAACGTCTCCCGTGGCGGTGTGAGGGCACCCAGACGAACGGAAATGCTCGCTTCGACCATCAGCGGCGTAATCTCGTTTTCAGTACCGGCCTGCCCGGCTGCTTTATCGAATCGATCATTGGTACGTCAAGTATACAATTGGGATGATAATCCTAGGTGGGGCGATTCCTCAACGGAGATCGCAATGGCTCGGACCAAACTTTCCAAGCAGCTTTCACAGGCTGAAATCGAGCGCTTTCTGGCGGAGGCGGAACGGCTGCACAAGAGCATCGTCCAGCCGCTTCTATCACCCACCAGCAACCATTACCGGCCTCTCCAACGCACCCATGAAGCGCTGTTAAAGACGGTGAAGGATATCACGCAAACGTCGCATTCTCTCTTCGGAGGGAGGGGGCGTAGGCAATCATCGCTATCAAGACAACTCCTGGCTGGCTTTCTTGCCTTCGAATCGACCCTGCCGCTGTCAGCGCAACATCAAAGCCAATATAAGCCACAAAACGGGCGAGCGCGTCTATCATGATCCCAGACAGGAATATTACTGGGATACGCGCCTCAACCTGTTGAAAGGCGAGCGCTGGTTTTGTTCGGAGGAAGCCGCGCCACGGCGGTGATGTCGTCGAGTTTCTCGACGTAACTGCGGCGCTTGACGATGATCCGTGCGAAAAATCTGTCCGGCCTGCCGTCCTGGCGGGCGCCCGCGCGCCTGACGACGCGCACCAGGTGCTCGTGAACCGAGCCCGCTTTTCTTCGGCAAGCTCAGGCGGTCTCGGCCATTCGGCTTCGCCCCTTGGCGTGGGCAGCCCTTCGGGCTGAGACGGCCGCCGCCCTTGCGGGCGGCGGGGTTTGCTGTTGGCCTTTCCCGGTGGCGCGGGGTGGGCGGCACTCCCTTCTAGGCCCGCCGCGGCAGCCCGCAACCCTTCGCTGCCGCTCAGGGTCCTCCTCTTCGTTCCGGTCCTTCGGATGCGGTCCGCCTCCTACGGCGGGCCTTTCCGGTCGCGACTCGCCGCCCACCCCGCTTCCGGGGAAAGGCGCGGCGATTGGCGAGCGGAGGATGAGACGATGCATGCAAACAGCAAGCGTTCCGCCAGCACAGAGGCTGGCGCAGGCAAGGGCGGGCGCCCCGGCGCCAGCCTTTATCAGGAGATCACGGACCGCATCATTGCGGAGCTGGAGCGCGGCACCGTGCCATGGGTCAAGCCATGGGGCAGCGCAAAGGCAGGCCTTGGCCTGCCGAGCAATGCATCCTCTGGGCGCATCTATTCCGGCATCAATATCCTCATCCTGTGGGGCGCGGTCATCGAGCGCAGCTATCCCAGCCAGAACTGGCTCACCTTCCGGCAGGCGCTCGTCCTTGGCGGCAATGTCAGGAAGGGCGAGCGCGGCACGCCCATCGTGCATGCCGACCGCTTTGTCCCCAAGGACGAGAAGGAGCGCGCACGCCACGAGGGCGATGAACCACAGGCCGTGCCTTTTTTGAAGCGCTTCACCGTCTTCAATGTCGCGCAGTGCGATAATCTTCCGGAAGACCTCTATGCCGCCACCGAGCCGCTGCCTCAGTGCGAGATCGTGCCGCAGGCCGAGACGCTCATTCGCGCTAGCGGTGCGGATTTCAGGGTCGGCGGCGATCGCGCTTTCTACATGCTGGGCAGCGACCACATTCAGGTGCCGCCGCAGCCGGCGTTCCATCAGCAGATCGACTATTACCGGACCTGCTTTCACGAGCTTGGCCACTGGACCGGCCACCCAACGCGGCTTGCTCGCGACCTCTCCGGCTCGTTCGGCTCCAAGGCTTACGCGCGTGAAGAATTGGTCGCCGAAATCACTGCCGCCTTCGTGTGCAGCAATCTCGGTATCGAGCCGACCGTGCGTCATGCCGATTACATCGGCTCATGGCTGAAGGTGCTGCGCGAGGACAACCGCGCGATCTTCCGTGCCGCCAGTCTTGCCTCCAAGGCCGCCGATTTCCTGTTTGGCCTTCAGGCCGATGCCGAAGGCGAGGCGCAGGAAGGGATTGCGGCATGACGATGCGCGATCCTCAACTGACCGCGAGCGAGCCGACGCCGCAAGGCGAGCAGATGCTCATTCCCGGTGTCCGGCCGATCACCACGCGCGATCGGCTCACCCTCCTGATGAACGCGCCGATGTGTCCGCGCGCGGCGCAAAAGCCGATCGATATCGGCCTCTTCGATGAAGCCAGCAGAAATCAACTCGACCTGTTCTGACAAGGAGTCTTTCCATGATCCTGATCACCGATCCACTGCGCGCACGACTGCTCGCCAATGGCGCCGCCGACGCCGAAACGGACCATTTTCCCGTTGTGAAACTGTTTAATCCGACAGGTGCCGCCACGTGGCTTCTGACCGAACTCGACGCCGATGGCGACACGCTGTTCGGCCTTTGCGATCTCGGCTTCGGCTTCCCCGAACTCGGCAGCGTCAGTCTGGCCGAGCTTGCATCCGTAAAAGGTCCGCTTGGCCTCGGCATAGAGCGCGACCTGCATTTCCAGGCGCGCTTTCCGCTCTCCGTCTATGCCGAAGCCGCCCGTATTTGCCGCCACATCACCGAGGCCGAGCGACTTCTGCGGCAGGCAGCAGACGCCCTTTCAAAGCCCCGTTCCGAGCTTCCGTCCGACACGGCGGAACAGCAGCGCCGATAGGCGCAAAAACCGTCCCGCCGCGCCGGCCTTCGGCCTCTGCGGCGGGACAACCTCAACCAAAGCGAAGGAGAGTAACCATGCAGCTTGCCCACATCCCCTTGGATCCGGCTCAACATTTCCGCGCTCAACATGCGCCATGGAAAACGCGCGCCCGACATTTCCGATATCCTGCCATCCGTGGGTGCGCGCGGCGTGCTGGTGCCTCTCCTTGTGCGGCCCAACGGCCAGCCGGAAGCCTTCGAGATCGTCGCCGGCAGGCGGCGCTATTTCGCCGCGAAATCGATTGCCGACGAGCGCGGCGAAGGCGATCCCTTGCCCTGCGCCATCATGGAGGACGGTGACGACGCCGATGCGCTGGAAGCCTCGCTGATCGAAAACCTCGCCCGCCTTGATCCTGACGAAGTATCGCAATGGGAGACGTTTTCGCGGCTCGTCAGGCAAGGCCGCACCGTTCCAGACATCGCTGCGACCTTCGGCATCACTGACCTGAAGGTCAAACGCATTCTGGCGCTTGGCGACCTCTTGCCCAAAATCCGCGAAGCCTATCGCCGCGAGGAGATCGACGCCGAGACGGTGCGCCATCTCACCATGGCGTCCAAGGCGCAGCAGAAGGACTGGCTGGCACTCTGTGCCGATCCCGATCAATACGCGCCGCGTGGCTTTCAATTGAAGCAATGGCTGTTCGGCGGCCAGTCGATTCCCACCAAGGTGGCGCTGTTTGCCATCGACGAATATCCCGGCCTGATCACCTCGGACCTGTTCGGCGAGGACAGCTATTTCGCCGATGCCGACCTCTTCTGGCAAAAGCAGAACGAAGCGATTGCCGCCAGACGCGACACCTATCTCAACGACGGCTGGAGCGAGGTGGTGCTGCTGGAGCCGGGCCAGTATTTCCACCCATGGGACCACGAGAAGACCCCGAAGAAGAAGGGCGGCAAGGTCGTCATCACTGTCTCGCATCGCGGCGAGGTCGAGTGTCACGAGGGCTGGCTGTCACGCAAGGAAGCCCGCCGCGCCCGCGAGGGCGGTGAGCAAGAAGAAACAGCCGCCAAGCCGCCGCGCCCCGAACTCACCGGCCCGATGCAGAACTATGTCGATCTGCATCGCCATGCTGCCGTGCGCGCCGCCATGCTCGACCATCCCGCCGTGGCGCTGCGCCTCGTGGTGGCGCACGCCCTCACCGGTTCCGGCCTGTGGCAGGTGCGCCGTGAGCCACAGCGCGCAGTCAACGAGACGGTGACTGCCAGCCTTGCCGGCTGCAAGGCTGAAGCTGCATTCGGCAAAAAACGGCGCGAAGTGTTGGCCCTGCTCGGATCACCGGATGAGGACGGCGTGGTCGCCGGCGGCAATGGCGACGCCTTTGCTACCGCTGGCGTGTTCGCGCGCCTCTTGGCGCTCTGCGACGACGATGTCATGCGCGTTCTCACCCTTGTCATGGCCGAGACGCTTGCAGCCGGCAGCGCCGTCATCGAGGCGCTCGGCAACCATCTGAACGTCGACATGGGCACATGGTGGCAACCGGACGATGCCTTCTTCGACCTCTTGCGCGACAAGGAAATCGCCAATTCGATGCTCGCCGAGGTCGGCGGCAAGCTGGTCGCGGACGGCAATGTCGCCGAGAAGGTCAAGACGCAAAAGAAGATAATCCGCGACTTCCTGGCGGGCGAGAATGGCCGCCAGAAGGTCGAGAGCTGGCTGCCGCGCTGGATGAAATTCCCGGCCGAAAGCTACACCAGCCGCGGCGGCTTCCGTACCGCCGATCAGTGGGCACAAGTGCAGCCGCTGTTCGTGCGCGAATAGTCGATCAGGGCCCGAGCGGCGGTTCTCTCGAGTGCCGCCGCTCAGGTCGCGCGCGCCGCGCCGCGGCGCGCCGGCTGCCGATTGGTCGTCTTGTCGAGCCAGTGCCGCGCGCGAGAAATCCCGACGCCAATTCGCCCCCGTTTCGGCAGCCCTGCACCACGCCGGGTTGCTTGCCGAGGCGCCAGGCGCATGGGGCCAATTGTCCGATCCGGTTGCCGACAGAGCCCGCGCAGCCGGCGCCCTGCATTGCCGCCGGCTCCTTGTGTCACCGATCGCGCCACCTGTCTCCATGTGTCTCAGGGACCATTCCCCTGCGGCTGGCTTGACGACCTATGGGCGGATCCGGCCCGCCCGAAACCCTCGCCAGCAGCTTTTTTCCCCGCCGCCTGCGGCGGCTTCCTCGCGCCGCTTCGCTTCAAAAAAGCTGCCCGCTCGGGTCCTCCGCTATCGCTGCGGCCGTCCCGATTCCGGCGGTCCGGACACGCCCATCACGGTCCGCCATCGCAGGGGAATGGTCCCCGGCGAGCACCAAAAGGAGACTGAAAATGACCGCGATCGGATACGTCACCAAACAGGAAAACGGCGGCTACAAGGGCCAGCTCAAGACGCTCAGCGTCCGCGCCGACATCGACATCGTGCCCAATCAGGCAAAGAGCGCCGACACCCATCCCGACTTCCGGGTGCTGACGCAAGGGGTCGAAGTAGGGGCCGGTTGGATCCGCACCGGCGAGACCTCCGGCAAGGACTATGTGAGCCTGTCGATTGCCGCCCCGGAGTTCGGCCCGCGCAAGCTCTACGCCAATCTCGGCCGCGCCGCCGGCCAGGACGATGACGACACATACGCCATCATCTGGAACCCGGTCGACTGAACGGCCAGCTTCGAGCCTCGCGCCGCAACCGGCGCGGGGCTCTTCTCAAGAAGGGGCGGCGAAAACTCGCCCCCCACTCTTCGCCCGTCCCCGAAACGATCTCGCTCGCCGATCCTCGCCTTCGCTTGTCCGTAACGAAACGAGGATCATCATGGACGACGAAAACGAACGCGCGGCCCGCGCGAAGAAGGGCAGTCCGTTTCTCAACACCGCGCAGGCAGCCTTCTATATCGGGCTGTCCCAGCGCACGCTGGAAAAGATGCGGCTCAAAGGCGGTGGCCCGCAATTTCGCAAGCACGGCCGCTATGTCCGCTATCACATCGACGAGCTCGACGACTGGTCGAAGGGACGCGCGCAGGAGACCAGGCCCGAGGATGGCGGGCACAATTCCGGCTCGGCCGGTGAGGGAGGCCGCTCATGAGCCGGCGTCCCACTATCCGTCTGATCGGCAGCCATCTGCGGCGCATTCGGGCGCGCAAGACGATCGCCGTGGCCACAATAGGCCTCAGCCTGATCGGCTTCGCCGCTTTCGACAACCCATCGCCCTGGCTGGTCTGGAACGCCTCGGCCAGTGCGCCGGTCGGCCTCTATCGCGTCGCGTCCGGATCACCGGCTCGGGGCGACCTCGTGCTCGTCCGCCCGCCAAAACCGGTCGCCGATCTCGCCGCCGAACGCTTCTATCTGCCCAGCAATGTGCCGCTGGTCAAGCGCCTTGCCGCGCTGCCTGGCGAGCATGTCTGCGCCTTCGGCGACGCCATCATCATCGGCGGCGAGATTGTCGCGCGCCGGCTGGCAACCGACACGCAGCACCGTCCGCTGCCTTGGTGGAATGCCTGCCGCAAGCTCGCCGCCGACGAGTTTTTCCTGCTCGGCAACGATAGAAACCGCTCCTTCGACAGCCGCTATTTCGGGCCGGTGCCGGCCGAAAATATTGCCGGGAGGCTCGTGCCGCTATGGACCGAGTAACCCTCCTGATGCTGGGCATGGTCGCGATAGCGCCATGCGCCTGTTCCGCCGCGACCGACGCTCAGCCGGCCGCCATCTCCCGTGGTCCGCAGCTCCAACGATGGCAGCCCTTGGTGGCCGAAGCAAGCCGGCGATTCAGCATTCCACAGCCCTGGATTTATGCCGTCATGGATGCCGAAAGCCGGGGGCAGACAATGGTGGACGGACGGCCGATCGCGTCACACGCCGGCGCCATTGGCCTCATGCAGGTGATGCCCGGCACCTACGAGGAGATGCGCGCAGAGCTTGGCCTGGGAGCCGATCCGCACGACCCTCGCGACAACATTCTGGCAGGCACTGCCTATCTGCGCGCCATGTATGACCGCTTCGGCTTTCCCGGCCTGTTTGCCGCCTATAACGCTGGGCCGGACCGCTACGAACAGCATTTGCAGCGTGGGCGACCGCTGCCCAGCGAGACGGTTTCGTATCTGGAACAGCTCAAGGCTGCGGGGATTTCGGCCGCCGACATGGACGCGTTCACCGGCAAATCCCGTTCCGGAAAAGCGCCGGAAATCCCGTCCGGGCAGTCGCTGTTTTTCCTGCGAAACGGTGTTTCCGCGACCGATCCGAATGGCCAAATTGTGGTGCCGCTCGGATCGGAGCGAGCAAGGTCAGGCCGGCCGGATCGCAGGTGAGGGCAGGGGTACCGTGGGTCGGGCGGGGCAGGGAGGCAGGGAGGCAGGTCCGCGGAAGGCAAGATAAAGGCATCGCCTCCTGGAGGCGGCGAAGTCTTTGTCTGCACATCGTTTTTCATGGAGGCTGCCTTCAGAGTCAGGAGAGCTGCTGCCGACAAACCTTTGATTTTGCTTAAGATTGCTAGGAGACTCAATGCAGGATGAAGAGTTCAAGCCGAGCCTGGGCAAAATCGGATCGCGGGGCTCGAAGGCAGGCAAGCGTTTCGCCGGCCAGATCCGCGCCGCGATCAACCGAGCCGGCGGCGGCAGCGGTCGCCGTGGCCGCTTCATCGGAAGCCGGGCGGGGCGCGGCGGGGCTGCTGCCGCCGTTCTCAGAGCGCGCGACCCCCACGCGGCGTTTCGGCAGCGGCGCGCCGTCGTCAAGGCGCGTATCGTTAAGCTGGCCGGCAAGGGTGTTGACGGGGCACGTGCACACCTTCGCTACCTCCAGCGCGACGGCGTCACCCGCGAAGGCGACCCTGGCGAGCTCTATAGCGCCGACAGCGACCGCGTCGATGGCAAGGCCTTCATCGATCGTGCCGATGGCGACCGGCATCAGTTCCGCTTCATCGTCGCACCTGAAGACGGCATCGAGTATGATGACTTGAAGCCGCTCACGCGGCGCCTCATGGCGCAGATGGAAGAAGACCTCGGCACCAGGCTCGACTGGGTCGCTGTCGATCATTTCAACACTGGTCATCCGCATACCCATATTATCGTCCGCGGCAAGGACGACCGCGGCGAAAATCTTGTCATCGCGCGAGACTACATCTCGTCTGGTATCCGTGAACGGGCGGCCGAGCTGGTCAGCCTCGACCTTGGCCCGAGAACGGACCGCGAGATCGAGCAACGCCTGCGCCAGGAAATGGAGCGGGAACGCTTCACCAGCATCGATCGGCAGCTGCTCCGCATCCGCGACCATGAGGGGCATGTCTCACCCGCCAGGCGAGATACGTTTCGCCAGACGCTGCACCAGGGCCGCCTGCGCAAGCTCGAGCGGATGGGTCTGGCTGAGGAAGTCGGCTCGGGCCGCTGGCGCCTTGATGGCGAGCTTGAAGCGACGCTGCGCCGCATCGGCGAGCGGGGCGACATCATCAAGACCATGCACCGCGAACTGACCGGCAAGGGGCTCGCCCGCAGTGCCGCCGACTATGTTATCCATGATCGATCTGCAGAGCAGAGGCAGCCTGTCGTCGGCCGCATCGTTGCGCGCGGCCTGGCCGACGAAATCAATGACCGCCATTACCTCGTCGTCGACGGCGTGGACGGCAAAAGCCACTATGTCGATATCGGCAAAGGCGAGGCCACCCAACCGGCGCCAGAGGGCTGCATAGTGCGGGTCACGCCGAGGGACACCGGGCCAAGGCAAGTCGACCGCACAATTGCCGAGATCGCCACGGCCCATGACGGGCGCTACAGCATCGATATCCATCTCAAGCATGACCCGTCGGCCACCGAACGCTTTGCCGAAACGCACGTGCGGCGACTGGAGGCGATCCGCCGGGCGACCGGTGGTGTCGAGCGCGAGCCGGACGGTACATGGACTATCGCGCCGGACCATCTCGACCGCGTCGCGGGCTACGAGCGTCAGCGAGCGAGGGCCGAGCCTGTTGTCGTCGACAAGCTCTCATCAATGCTGCTGGAGAGCCAAGTCAGCTTCGACGGCGCCACCTGGCTCGATCGAGAGCTGGTTTCCGACACACCGGAGGCCTTGCACAGCTCTGGTTTCGGCCGCGATGTCCGAGAGGCGCAAGGCCGCCGACGGCAGTGGCTGATTGCGCAAGGTCTTGCTCGGGAAGAGCAGGATCGGGTCATCTATCGCGCGAACATGCTTTCGATGCTGCGCCAACGCGAGTTGAACCGCGTGGCCGGCCAGTTGTCGAACGAACTCGGTCTGCCTTATTCTGAAGCCCAGAGTGGCGATCGAATAGAAGGCACGCTCCGCCGCTCCGTCGAGCTCGCCGGCGGAAAATACGCTGTCATCGAGAAATCGCGCGAGTTCACGCTGGTGCCATGGCGGCCGGTGCTTGAGCATCATATCGGCAAGGAGGTTTCCGGCGTCGTGCGTGCAGAGGGGATTTCATGGACCATCGGCCGGCAGAGAAGCGGACCAAGCATTTCGTGACATGGCTACACAACTTCTTTTGCCCGCGTTGAAACAGGTACTCAGTCCGGACGGAGTTCGCCTGCTAATTGCCCGCGGCATTGATCTCGCGAGGGATAAATGGCTGGTCGTGCAAGACTTATCGTTCGCTCTACAAAAAGCGCCGCGATGATTCATCGTGTTCCATGATTCTGAGCCAAAACCCTCCTGCGCCACCACGGCACTCTTCCCGGTGCCACGGAAGCCGCGCCGACGCGGCGGTGCCGGCCTGGTTGCGCAGGGCTGCCCCGGACCCAAACAGTTGCGGCGCATTGAGGACATTGCAATCACTGACGGTGCGGCCCTCGGCGCGCTCGATGAGATAGTCCGCCAGCTAGAGAGGTGGGCTGGCGCCTGGTGACAGCGCCTAGGGCTTTCGGCGGCCGTGGTACGGCGAAGCAGGCTCGCGGCGTCGAGGATGAAGCCGCACTTCGTGATGTTCTTCTGCTCACACGACCGGGAGACAAGGTCGACCCCCGCGGGCCGGATGCTGTTGACCGGGCGTGAACTGGCAGCCTATCCCGCTGAGGATCTTCTAACGGGAGAAACCTCGCTGCGGTGGGGAAGATTTCGGTCGTCGCCCGCGACGACGAGGCGGTCAGCGACCTGGCCAGACGAGCTTCGGCAGCTTTCCGCTGCGGCATGGTGACGTGCGCGATCATGGCCGCCGAATGAGATCGCTTCGAACGCACCGTCGGATGCTGGCTCGCCGACGCTTTACTGGCGCAGCGCCTGGGTGGGGCCATGCGGTGCCGCTACTGGGCACCGAGGCAGCTTTGGGCATGAGACCCGATCAATCGCGCCGGGCCGCGACGGTCATTGCGGCATCTGGAGTCGAGGCCGGGTTCAGACCGGGGGAAAAACCTGCTCGTCGCGTAGGAGCCCGGCGTTGCGCGCCGTCGATCTTTCCGCCCAACTCGGCGCCGCGCGGACCGGGGCTTGCCATTGGCCCGAAACTGAGGCCAAGGCGACGGGCCCCCCGTGCGTATACCGACGCCATACGCGCCGCCGTCGGCGGAAACGAGCGAGCCATGGACCTCACACAATCTGAGGTGCTGGTGACGATGTGCATCCTACTTCCATCCGCACTCCTACCCACGAGCTCACCCGTGCGCCCGCGGTGCTGCGAACCCGCCGACGAATATGTGGCAGAAGCCGGAGTGGGCGCTCAGCCCCAACGAGTTTTTTAGCCTTGACCGGCCGGAAGGTGCGACCCGAGCGTCGGGACAAAAAGCCGGGAAGGGGAGGGCACCAGCCCGGTTGAAGCCAAGGGCATGATGATGTGAGGACGATCTGCTGGCAAGAATTTGCGGAGATCGATGCTGTCCTGGCGCGCTCGTCGAAGAGCTGAGCGGCGCCAACCTGGCTGCTCGAAGGGAGAACACTTCACCGCGTGACCGGCCGGACCTGATTGCGATCTCGATTGGAATAAAGAAGACGACGGGCCGAATGGCAGGATTGACCGCCAAGATGCGCGAATGCCGGCTGTCCTGCGCGCGTGCGGGAGTCGCCACCATGAGCTTTCGAAGCCCGCCTAGCAGGTTGTGGCCATTGCTGTGGCAATGCAGCAGTCCTGGATGGCTGCATCAATAAATCCAAGATGCCCCGGGTTCGCTTCCACCGCACCACCGGGACCTTCGCTGCAGCTAAATGCAGAAAATCCAGGCGCGCGCTGAAGCATCGTGAAAAATTCATGGATTATGTCAGCTGGTAAAATGACCCGATTCAATTTCAGTCGATCAATCAGCGCCCTTCGTCGGGGCTGTCGGTTCGCATCGCGCCTGACGGCGGCGCTATGCTGGTGCTCCTACGGCCGCCCTGTTGAACCGCTTTCTCCAGCACCGAACTGAATTGGTGCCGCTGGCGGACATTTCGATGCTTCCGCCTTGTAGGGCTTCTTTGTTGCGGCCGCCTCTGCGGCACGGCTGCGCCGACGTGAACGTGCTTGGCGGCACGTTTTGTCAGGGAGGGGAAAGAGGCGCGCGGCCCTCTCCCTGCAAGCCGCCGCTGGCGGATTCCTCCGTCTGCCCGCTTCGCTCCGTGCAGACCGGGGAGACCCCTCCGCCCCCCTTGCTCCCCGCTGCTCGCCGCGATGCAGGGGGACAGGCGACCTGAACCCGTGCCCAAGCCGATCTGATGGCAGAGGCGGTGGGGCTGGACATGGGCCCGTGGTGGACATACGTGCCACACAAATCCTCATGCTCGCCTAACCGGCCGCAAGGTATGGCAATCCGGGCTGACCCGACGAAAGAAGGAGTAGGTCTCGGCCATTCCCGTGTCCGAGCCCAGAAAAGTTACTGGTTTCCTTACGGGCGCGATACAAAGGGCACAGGCTGGACTTGGCTGCCGGGGGCGGGGCTTGTCGACCGCTCGATCGAAAGTGAGAGACGAGGAGGAGAATCACCGACCTGCAGAGCGGCAAGGCGCTCGCCTACCTCCCTGTCAGTCACCGTTAGCCGATGGTTTAGACGAAGATAGTCCGTCCATGTCGGCGTGCGGAATGTCTCGGTCCAAAGAGTCGAGTTCTGAAGATCGCGCTGGAGGGTCCAGTCCCGCGCACCGGCACGGCTCTGAACGCGCCGCCTTTCGCGCATGCAGCTCAGAAATTCCTCGATATTCTCCTCGGGGATCGAGTACTCCACCTTGATCACGATCGGGCCGCTCCTGGGCTTCAAATCGAGGGCCAGTTCTGGTGGCCTGAAGTCGAAGGCCCCTTGATCCGATTCCTCCCATAGCCGTACCGGCAATAGCTTTCCCACAGCTGCAACCAGCAACAGCGCCGCTGCAGCACCTTCCAAAGCCCACGTCAGGGAATAGTACTGCGCGACAGCACCCCAGATCCAGCTGCCCGCTGCCATGCCGCCGTAGGTCAGGGCGTAATAGATCGACAGGGTGCGACCAACGACCCACCTTGGGCTTGCCAACTGCACACACACGTCGGTTCCGGTCCAGGTGACAACCCAGCCTGCGCCAGCGATTGCAAGCGCGATCGCTGCTACAGCCACCGACGATGTGAGAGCCAGTAAAAGGCAACACGTTGCGCAAGCAACGGACGCGAGCGTGATCAATCGATTTTGGGACGTGATGCGTCTCAAGTAGCTATTGCCAATGCCCGCGATGAAGGCGCCTGTGCCGAAGCCGGCCAACAGGACGCCGTAAACAATTGGCCCCCCCGCCAGTTGGTCGCGAACCAGGAGGGGGAGCAGAGCAAGGATCGAGATGCTTGACAGCCCGAACAGGGTTGCACGCACGATCGCCACTCTGATCTCCGAGGAGATTGCCGTGAAGCGCATGCCATCATGAATGGCCGTCGTCATCCGCTCGCGCGGAAGAGGCGAAGAACGAACTTGCCACTTGGAGCGCAGGACAGCGCTCAATGGGACCAGGTCGGTCAGCGCAGCGAAGGCGAAAGCCGTAAGGGGGCCCAGCAAAGCCAAAATTACACCGCCCAGCGCCGGTCCTATGCTCCGAACCACGTTGTACCCCACCGACATCAGCGTCACTGCAGCGGGTATGTCGCGCTTTTCCAGGATGTCGCCGACCGAGGCGTGCCAGGCTGGATCATTCAAGGCAAAGCCGCATCCCGCCAAGAAACTCAGTCCCAAGATCAGCCATGGACTGACAAAGCCCAGCCCAACAGAGAGAGCCAGCGCCGTGGATGCCAGTGCGATCAGGCAATGTCCGGCAAGCATCACGCCGCGGCGGCTGAAGCTGTCTGCAATCGCTCCAGCAAGGATCGACAAGAAGAAGGCGGGCAGTGTCGATGCAGCCTGCACGAGCGCAACCATCAGATCGGAGGCTGAAATCGTTGCCATAAGCCAGCTTATAGCCACGCTCTGCACCAGCCAGCCAAGGCTGGATATCTGCGTGGCTGTCCAGATCGAACGAAAGACCGGATTCTGAAGAGGGATCAGTGTGTTTGCCGCAAAGGGCGGGGAATCTTGACGCCGCATGACTTCTCACCTCCACCACGTAGTTCTTTCGCTCACTCACTTGCTGACAGCGGTGCGCTTACGCACAGCTGCGTCACAACCAAGTTCCGATATCGCGCTCGCAACAAAGTAGATGTCGCATCCACGGTGCTGATGCGCGATGAGTGTGCCAGTTGGGCGTCGGCTGGTCTGGGTCGCGCAGCCCGATGGGGTGCGGTCTGCCCTGCGACTCTTGGCCTTGTACGGTGCTACCGCCCCGATGGCCGGGTTGTCAAACTGCCACGGTGCTAGCAGCGCCCATCCCATCCTGACAGGCATGAGCATACGACGCAGCGGATCGCTGGTATCGGAGGCGGGTGCAAGATCAAGGGTGGCATCGTCTTGACAAGTACGAGCTGGTGGACGCCTTTGCCCGACCTATCACATCGGCGATTTATGGGGCCGCCGTTCAACTCGTTGGTCTATGCAAAAAAACATAATTCGCTTGAAAAGACGTTTCGTGCCGGCGCAGGCGCCGAGGAAGGGGCTGAAGCCTTCACCATCGTCATACCGCCGCCGAATGTCACCGGCTTGCTGCATATGGGTCATGCGCTCAACAACACGCTGCAGGACATTCTGGTGCGCTTCGAGCGCATGCGCGGCAAGAACGTCTTGTGGCAGCCGGGCATGGACCATGCCGGCATCGCCACGCAGATGGTGGTCGAGCGCCAGCTGATGCAAAATCAGATCCACCGCCGCGACAAGCGCCACCGGCTGCCGGCGGTCAACATCCTTACCGTCAATGCGGCGGTCACCCTCACGGACAATGACGACTTTCTCGCCGGGCTGGAGGTGACGCCGGAGCGCCAGGCGGTCTGGGACGAGCTCGACGGTCTCGGCCGTTTCGACGCGCGCAAGAAGATCGCCGAGCTGATACCGGCGGTTTCCTCGAAAAGGTCGAGCCGCATCGCAGGCCTGAAGCGGCGGTTGCGGCGATCCTGAACAAGGTGCGGTCTCTCCGCGCCAACGCATCCGACCGAGATTTTTGATCGAAATCTAAGCATCGTCGAAGATGCTTTGCCTGATCTAGGCGCCCAGCCGTAGCAGGCCGCATTGCTGCGCCAGCCGCCACGTAAAGCGCTGCCAGAGTTCTTGCACCCGCGTCATTCGGCTGCCGCTTTGAAGGTTCCGCCTAGGGCCTGCATCAGATCATCGATAATGTCCTGAGGATGCTCAAGTCCCACTGACATTCGCAGTAATCCGCCTGGCGCCTTGGACTTGGCACCCTCGACGGATGCGCGATGCTCAATCAGAGAGTGCGTCCCGCCAAGGCTTGTCGCCCTGGCAATAACCTCGAGGCGGCCGGCCACGGCCATCGCAGCATCGGCTCCGCCTTTGACGATAAAGGATAGCATCGCTCCGTAATGGCTCATTTGCCGCTTAGCGAGATCGTGTCCCGGATCAGTTTGCAGGCCAGGAAAAAGTACTTTTTCGACACGCGGATGAGACGCCAAAGCCTCAGCAACCTTCTGGGCGCCTTCGCAATGCGCGCGCATGCGTACCGACAATGTCTGCAGGCCCCGCAATGCCAGCCAACAGTCGAATGGCGCTGCGACGCTGCCCTTGTGTCTCTGGACCATCCGCAGTGGGCGACCGAGGGGTGACGAGTGCGGGACAATGACGACGCCCGCCATCAAGTCCGAGTGGCCGCCGATGTACTTTGTCGCCGAGTGCATGACCGCGTCCGCCCCAACTTCGAGGGGCCGTTGAAGCACTGGAGTTGCCCACGTGTTGTCCACTACGGCCAAGGCGCCAGCCTCGTGCGCGATTTTGCAGATGGCCGAGATGTCAACAACGCGGATCATCGGGTTTGACGGCGTCTCGACCCAGACGAGGCCAGTCCGCTTCGACGTGACCGCGGCGCGCACGGCATCCAGATCGCGCATGTCGACGGCCGCAAAGTCGAAGCGAGACCCAATGTCGGTCTCGTCAATCAGCGAACGAATGCCGAAATACATGTCATCCGGCAGAACGATCCGACCCGTCGACGGATGGCTCTCAAAGACTGCAGCGATTGCAGCCATGCCCGACGCGAAGGCAATGCCATCTTCTCCGCCCTCGAGCGCGGCAATGGCCATTTCGAACGCGTTGCGTGTCGGATTTCCATCCCGGGTGTATTCGAATCCGGAAGGAAACGAGCCGTCGATGCTACGTTGGAACGTCGTGCTGGTGTGCAGCGGCAGGGACACCGCCCCCGTGGAAGCGTCGACAGCTCGGCCGCAATGGATCGCCTTCGTTTCAAAACGCATCGGTCATTTCCTCGCTAACGGGGCAGTTGCACAATTTCAGGCCGGTCATTATATTGACCGTAATAAGTGAGCCGAGGCACTAAGTCAATATAATGACCGATGTTACGACAGCGTTGGATCCCGAGCGGGTGCTTGGCCAAGCGATAGCGGTTCGGATCCGACAATTGAGGCGCGACCAAAACCTGACCCTGGATCGACTGGCAAAACTGAGCGGCTTATCCAAGGGAACGGTCGTCACGCTGGAGCAAGGCAAGGCGAACCCCAGCATCGGCATACTTTGCCGACTGGCGGCGGCGTTTTCGCTTTCGGTGGCCGATTTGTTGAATGACCATCCTTCCACAGTTCGCCTTCCTATTGAGCGGACAGAGACGAGAACGCTTTGGACAAGCGCTAAAGGAAGCTTTGCACAACTTCATTCATCGATCTCGGGACGAACGATGTTCGAACTGTGGAGCTGGGCCATTATGCCGGGCGACGTGTTTTCCGCAGATGCTCATAGTCCGGATACGCGCGAGCTGATCTCGGTGACTCAGGGGTCCCTAAGTGTCGTGGTGGGTACCCACGCAGTAATTTTGAGCCAAGGCGAGAGCGTGCGGCTTGTCACTGACCAACCGCACTCATACGCGGCGGCATCTGATCTGCCTGCCCACTTCTCGATGGCAGTTCTTGAGCGTGGTGGACAGCGAGATCCGGGGCCCTCTTCGCCGGCAACAAAGATGCCCGGGCCCGTTCCGCAAGACACCGCCGCTCGCTAACGACCGCCCATTCGCGACAGGAGATCCACCGTTGTACGTTCCGCCCCATTTTGCCGTCCCCGATCAGAACACCCTGTTTGACCTAATCGAGAGACATCCGCTCGGTATCCTGGTCACCCACAGCAAAGGCACACTCGACGCGAACCACATTCCCTTCGAGCTTGACCGCTCGAAGCGAGACAAAGGCCTCCTCAATTGCCATGTTGCACGCAAAAATCGAGTCTGGGAGGAAGTTGCCAATGGCGATGAAGTCCTCGTTTTCTTCCGTGCGGCCGACGCTTACATCTCGCCGAACTGGTATCCAAGCAAGCATGAATTCCATAAGCAGGTGCCGACGTGGAACTATCTCGTCGTCCACGCCCACGGACGCATTACTGTCCGGGATGATGAGCGCTATGTGCGCCGTAACGTGGCGAAGCTCACTCACATGCATGAAGCCTCGCAGCCTGCCCCGTGGAAGATGGGCGACGCGCCGAAGGACTTCATTGACACGATGGTTAAGGCGATCGTCGCCCTGGAGATCGAGATCACCGGCCTGGTTGGTAAATCAAAACTCAGCCAGAACAAAGAGGTGCGCGACATTCAGAACGCTGGTGAAATGCTGAATGCCCGAGGCGTCAATGGGATGGGAGAAGCGATGCTCTCGGCTGCGGCGGCCCAATCCCAACAGCATCTATCTTGTCCCGACAAGCCGCTGGTGCTGGATTTCCAAAGGGTGACCTTGAGAGACAAATGCTTCGGCTCGCCGGAAACGCGACCAGCACCTGACCACCCGCTATGCGGCAGATGGACAAGAACTCAGGCCGCCATCGCCAGCCACATCCGCAATGCCGCCGGATCACCCCCCACGGTGGCGATGCCTCGCAGCCAGGTTGGATGACCAAGCAGCCGGGATGTCGGCAGGCTTGCACCCGTTTCAGATGCGAGACGGGTCAAGACGATCATCCTGCACAACGTCACGCGGCGGTGGGCTGGTTTCGAAAAGGGCCGGCCCCGGCCGTTCATACAAGTGGAGTTGGGGCGGGGCCGGATCAAGCCTATCGGGTCGAACCCGCCGGGACCGCGCGTACATCATCCCGGCAACGCCAGGCGCTCGTCCGGCGCCATGCGGGATAGTGTGCTGAAGGTTCTGCAAAAAGTTTTGGAGAGAGAACGGCGCTTGCTCTGAAGGGCGAGCGGCCATGGCACGGTGGTGACGTTGCAATCACCGATTCCCGTGGAAGGGGAAGTGCCATGACCAATCGAGAAGTTAAACTGAGCAGGGGCGAGTTGAAAGCGTTGCTGCTGTCGGATGAGGACGGCTTTCGCCAGGTATTGCAGACTGTCGTGCAGGAGGCTCTGGAAGCCGAGATGACGGAGGCGATCGGGGCCGAGAAAGGCGAGCGGACAGCGGAGCGGGTGAGTTACCGGTCCGGGTATTACGAGCGCAAGCTGGTGACGCGGGTTGGGGTGCTGGAACTTCGCGTTCCGCAGGATCGGACGGGCCGGTTCTCGACGGAGTTGTTTGAGCGCTATCAGCGTTCGGAGAAGGCCTTGGTGTCGGCGCTGGTCGAGATGTACGTACAAGGCGTTTCGACCCGCAAGGTGAAGGCGGTGACGGAGGAATTGTGCGGCCACTCTTTCTCGGCCTCGACGGTGAGCGAGGCGACGATGCGGCTGGATGAGGCGCTCAAGGCGTTCTTCACGCAGCGGCTCGAGGAAAGCTATCCGTATCTCATCTTGGACGCGCGCTATGAACGGGCTCGCGAGGCGGGCGTGATCGCCAGCCAGGCGGTGCTGGTGGCGATCGGCGTGGATTGGGAGGGCCGGCGCCAGGTCCTGGGCGTGGAGCTGGCCAACCGGGAGAGCCATTCGAGCTGGCGCGAGTTCGTGACGGGGCTCAAGAATCGCGGGCTCGCCGGCGTCGAGTTCGTCGTCTCCGACGACCATCCGGGGCTCAGGGCGGCAATCCGCGAAGTGCTGCCCGAAGCGGTCTGGCAGCGCTGCTACGTGCACTTCCTCAGAAACGCGCTCGACTACGTGCCGCGCAAGGTCGACGACGATTGCCTGATGGAGCTCAGATGGTTCTACGACCGGCGCGACCTTGCCGAGGTCAAACGCGACCTGGCGCAGTGGATCGCCAAATGGCAGGCCAAATACCCGAAGCTGGTCAACTGGGTGGAAGACAACATCGAGGAGACGCTGAGCTTCTATCGGCTGCCGCTTGCCCACCACAAGCACATGAAGTCGACGAACATGCTGGAGCGGCTGAACCAGGAGATCAAGCGGCGCACCCTGGTCGTTCGCATCTTCCCCAACCCGCGGAGCTGCCTGCGGCTGGTTCGGGCATTGGCGGTCGAGATCCACGAGAACTGGCTCGAGGCGACCCGCTATCTCAACATGGATCATCTGCGCGAGCACAAGAAGGAGAGCCTGAGAGCATTGGCCGCCTGAGCACCGCCGTGGGTGCGCCCCGCCCCGAAACACCGGGGGGGCGCGGCGGGCCCCCCCCCCGACCCCCCAAAACCCCCCCAATTTATGAAAAAGAAGCACACAAAAAACCCGAACTTT
>NZ_JAMYUY010000025.1:0-76635 GCF_040323385.1 Mesorhizobium sp. M0045 | reverse complement strand
GGGGGGGGGGGGGCGGGGTGTGGGGTAACTCCGCCGGGGGTGTGGCCCCCCCCCAAAACCCCCCGCGGGGGGGGCTGGCCCCCCCGCTCTTGTCTGGAATTCCAATTCGGCTGTTAGTTGTTGCCGAAGAGGTTGCGGTCGGCGCCCTGAGGCGCGGACTTGGGCACATCGCCGGACGAATTCAGCAACTTGTAGATCGGCGAGTTGCTGTCACGCACCGAATACGTCTGCGTCTTGTCGACATTGACGGTCGACTGCTTGTTGATGTCGCTCCCGCCAACATTGTCGTTTTGGGCATAGGCGCCGCCGGCGGTAATCAAGAGAGCGGCGGCAGTAAGAACAATCTTTTTCATTTGGATACTCCTGGATTTCGGATCAAAGCGGCGGGCATGCCCGCCCGCCTTGATGGTGGGATCGGCTGTTAGTTGTTGCCGAAGAGGTTGCGATCGGCGCCCTGGCCGACCGGCTGCTTTTCAGCCTGATCTGACTTCTTGAGGGAGGCCGTGTACGAGCTGTCGACCGCGACAGCCGGCTGGTTGGCTCCGTTGGAACCATAATTGTCGCTGCCGGCGAAGGCGCTGCCGGTGATGGCCAAAACGGCGACGGCGGCAAGAAAGATCTTTTTCATTTCAATACTCCTGAATTTTTTCAGATCCCGGGCGGCGGATATGCCCGCCGCCCTGATGCTGGGATCGGCTGTTAGTTGTTGCCGAAGAGGTTCCGGTCGGCGCCCTGGACAGGCTGCTTGTCAGCATCAGCCGGCTTCTGAATGGAAGCCGTGTACGAGCTGTCGCCCGAGGCGGCAGGCTGGTTCGCACCATTGGAACCATAATTGTCGCTGCCGGCGAAGGCGCTGCCGGTGATGGCCAAAACGGCGACGGCGGCAAGAGCGATCTTTTTCATTTTTAGTACTCCAGTATCTTAGTCTCAGTCCGTCTAGCGGCGTGTCTTGGGAGGAGTTCGCGTCGTTCGGACCGCCCCGATGTGGGAAAGCCAATGGCCAGTTTCCAATCACGAAGTTGTTTGGTGTGGACCAAGAATCTACACCTTGAAATTGTGCCACGGACTCCCTCCGCCACATTTTTACCGTTTAATGCCAACAAGATAGCCCATCGCCTCGGTCTGACTGCAAGGGGACTTGGAAGGCAGCGTTCACAGCGTCCTGCACGCATTGTCAACAGAAACGAACCGTTCGGTTCGATTTTTTAAACCGATAAAAGTCGCAGCCGGGGTTGTTTGTCGAATCGTTAACCATTTCAGCCAAGCGCGGCCTCGCCGTTCTGCCGGTTTTCGGCCCGTTTAGGCCGGCCGGCAAAGGCAGCAACCGGGCAAGCAGAACCGGGTCAGACCCCGTAGCGTTCGGTGCGGATGAGAGCCGCAGGCACCCCGGCATCGATCAGTGCCTCGGCGGCGGCCGTCACGAATGCGTTCGAGCCGCAGACAAAGGCCAGCTTCGGCGGCGCGGGCAACCTGGTCATGGCTTGCACCATCATCGCGGCGTCGACCCGCCGCGCATAATCCGCCGGACGGCGGGCCGGCTCGCGCGTCAGCGTCAGCACCAGGTCGAAGCCATCCCGGCGCTCGGCGAGGTCGATCAGCTCATCGCGAAAGATCACCTCGTCCCAGACCCGCGCCGAAACCACCAGGGCGGCGGCAACCAGCGACCCCCGCATCGCCCGGTGACGGACCATCGACATCAACGGCACCACGCCCGACCCACCGCCGACGAGCAGGAGCGGTCCGCCATCGCCGTCGGACCAGACGAAATGGCCGCCGAGCGGCCCGCGCAATTCGAACTCGTCGCCCACCGCCGCGATCTCGTGAAAGAACGGCGAGACCTCGCCGTCCTCGAGTTTTTCAATCGCCAGCTCGATGGTCTCGCCGGTCTCCGGTGCCGAGGCGATGGAGTAGGAGCGCCGCGCCTGATAACCGTCAGGCGCCGTCAGCCTGACATCGACATGCTGTCCGGCACGGTAGGCGAAGGGCCGCGACGGCTGCAGGAAAAAGCTGGTGACGCGCGGCGTGCGCTTTTGGATGCGGGTGATGGTGACTATCTGCCAGGGCGACTGCGCCGCCGGTGCGTCGCTCATGGATCGTTCGTGTAGCGCTGCTCGCGCCACGGGTCGCCATAGATATGATAGCCTCGCAACTCCCAGAAACCCGGCTCGTCACGCTCGGTGAACTGCAGCCCGTTCAGCCATTTGGCCGATTTCCAGAAATAGAGATGCGGAACGAGCAGCCGCGCCGGGCCGCCATGGTCGGGGGTGATCGGCTTGCCCTCGTAAAGCAGCGCCACCATCGCCTTGCCGCCGGTGAGATCCTTCGTTGGCACGTTGGTGGAATAGCCGTCGAAACCCAACGCCAGCGTGAAGGCGGTGGGCGGCTCGATGCCGGCGTCGGCAAGGATGTCGTCGACCAGCACGCCCTGCCACGCCGTGTCGAACTTGGTCCATGCGGTGACGCAATGGATGTCGCGCGTCATCTTGGTCAGGGGCAGCGCGTTGAACTCGGCCCAGTTCCACTTCTTGATCGGCCGCGGCCCGTGCTTAAGCGTGAACGACCAATCCTCGGTGCGCACATGCGGCGTCGGGCCGGCCGACAGGACCGGGAAACCTTGCTCGAGATATTGCCCCGGCGGGATACGTGCACCCGTATCTGTCGGCGGCTTTCGTCCGGAAGAGAAACCTCGGGTAGCCATCGAGAATATCCGTTTGCGCAAGGTCCAATCGACCTTTGTCAGTTTTCTCGAAGACGCGCGCGCGGGCAACCGAAATCTTGGCTCGGCCGGCAATGCCCTCCATCGATCTTGGCAGCGCGGCGCCTGCCTCAGCCACTGGCGAAGGGGACGGCGACAAACATCTGGGCGTCGCCGCGCTGGACAAGCAGCAGCACCGATTTCTTGCCGGATTTGGCAGCCTGCACAATCGCCTGGTTAGCCTGCCTGGCGCTTCTCACCGGATGCTGGTCGACGGCGACGATGATGTCGCCGGGCTGGATGCCGGAAGCCGATGCCGCCTTGTTCGGGTCGACGCGCTCGACCAGTGCGCCGTGCTGGTTGCCTGCCAGGTTCATTGCCTGGCGTACATCCGGGGTGACATCCATCAGGCGGAGACCGAGCGCCGGTGCACGGAGGCCCTGCTCCGTCGACGGCTGACCCTGATCGCCGGTCACCGATCCCGTTGCCATGTCGTCTTCGTTGCGCCCGATCTCGACGGAGATCTGCAGGCTTTGGCCCTTGCGCCAGACATTGAGGGTTTCCCTCGTGCCGGGCGCAACGTCGGCGACAGCGCGCGACAGGTCCCTTGGGTCCTTTATGTCGCGATCGGCGAAGCTGGTGATGACGTCGCCGGTCTCGATGCCGGCCTTGGCGGCCGGCGATCCGTCGCTGACCTGCGCGACGAGCACGCCGGCGGGGTGATCGAGGCCGATGGCGCTCGCCATATCAGGCGTCACCGGCTGGATCTGGACGCCCAGGTAGCCGTACTGGATGGAGCCGCCCTTCATCAGCTTGGCGACGACCTTTTGCGCCTGGTCGGAGGGGATGGCGAAGCCGACGCCGACACTGCCGCCATTCGGCGAAAAGATCGCCGTGTTGATGCCGACGACATTGCCGTTCACATCCGTCAGCGGGCCGCCGGAATTGCCCCGGTTGATCGGTGCGTCGATCTGGATGAAGTCGTCAAACGGCCCGCTGTGCAGGTCGCGGCCGCGCGCCGAGACGATGCCGGCCGTGACCGTGGTGCCAAGGCCGAAAGGATTGCCGAAGGCGAGCACCTGGTCACCCGGCATGAGCTTGTCGGAATCGCCCCATCTGACGGTCGGCAAGGGCTTGCCGGCTTTGACCTTGAGCACGGCAAGATCGTTCTTGGCGTCATGGCCGATCAATTTGGCGGGAAGCTCGGTGCCGTCGTCGAGCGTCACCTTGATCGATTGGGCGCCATCGACAACGTGATTGTTGGTGACGATGGTGCCGTCGCTGGCGACGATGAAGCCTGAACCGAGCGCCTCGGTGCGCGGCGCCTGTTCCGGCGGTGTTTTGGGAGCGGGCAATCCCTGGTCACCGAAGAAATGGCGGAAATAGTCGTCGAAAGGGGAGGTTCCGCCAAAGGGAGAGGCGTCGCTCATGGTGTCGGGCTGTTGTACTTTCATGACCGTCGTGATGGTCACCACCGCCGGCTTATCGGCCGCCACGACCGGCGCGAACGAGCCGCTCGGCGCCGTCATGCCGGTGACGGGAGGGGTGACCGTTGCCGCCAGGACATCATTCAGCCTGGGAGCGAGAGGCAGGGCGAAAGGGCTGACGATCAACGCTGCGCCCAGCAGAGCGGCGACGCGATGTCTGCGAAGGGTCTGAATTGGTGACATGGCCGTTGTCCGGGCGAGAGATTGGTGAAGCGCCCTAACGTTCCGTTACCGGAACAATTCATCGGCGCGTCGGTCGTCGGCCTTGCCTGTCTCGCCTGTCAGGCAGCCGACCGGATCGACAGCCCCGCATCTAGGGCGCCGATCATGGTTTCCAGATAATGTTACGAAGATTTAATTTTCGGCTGGCAACCGCCGTGCCGGGCTTGCGCCGAAACCCGAAAACAAAAACCCGCCTGACGGCGGGTCGTTGGGGCAAATCAGCACCATACCCAGATTACTAGCATAGCTGCCGGCACAAAGCAAGAACAAAATAGTTGCCCAAGCCAAATCGCTTCAGGCCGCCCCTCACTGCCCCGCCAAGGCTTCTATGCCGCTGTCCCGTCCGTTCGCCTGAGATACGCCGAGGCGATCTCACGCATCCGCCTGCCGTCGAAGCTCGGTCCATGACCGCCATGGCCGATCCGGATCGGCAGATCGCGCAGCCGCTGCATGGTGCGGCGGTAGGCGGCACGATCGGAATCCGGCAGGTCGTCGATCAGCGTGGCGTCATAGATGGCGTCGCCGGCGAAGAACAGGCCGTCTGCCTCATCGAACAGCGCGATCGAATCCGGAGAGTGGCCGGGCAGGTGCAGGACGCGGAATTGCCGGTCGCCGAGGTCGATCCTATCGCCCTCGTCCAGGGTCCGGTCCAGCGGCGCCGGTGGAATCCTGTAATCGGCCGCTTTCCAGCCGTTTGCCGGCAGTCTGGAGACGGCGCCTTCGAGATCATGGAACATGTAGGCGTAGGTCACCGCTTCGTCCATGCTGTCGAACTGCGTGGCGCTGTGGCGCGGACCTGCCCGCAACGGAAACTCGTGCAGCGAGCCGACATGATCGAGATGGATATGCGTGGCGACGACGAGCAGCGGCTTGCCGGCCGGCGTGTCGATCTGCGGCGCCAGCGGGCAGATCCCCATGCCGGTGTCGACCAGCAGGTCGACATCGCGGCCGCGCACATGCCAGATGTTGGCGCGCACGAAATCATGCACGAAGGGCTCGGTCAGCATCATCGTCTTGGCGTCGACGATGGTTTTGCTGAACCAGCTGTCCATCAGATAAAGGCCGGCATCAGACGAACGGCTTACCGACCTTGTACTTTCGCGGAACCAGCCGCTTCAGATAGGCCATGCCCGCATTGGACAGCCGGTTGACGTCGGGCAGCATGAAATCATCCGGCATATGGCGTGTCTTGCCGGCGACGTTCTTCAGCGGCACCTTCTTCAGCACGGTTTTTTTGCCGTCATATTGCAGCGCCACGGAACCGCCGCCCTCGTCGGCCACGGTGACGGCGAAAGCGCCGGCATCGAAGGCCTCCCGCGCGTCCACCGCGCTGATGGCGCCGACATAGCCGCGTGGCATATAGCCGAGCGCATCAACGCGCGCCCGCTTGCCCGGCAATCCTTCGGCGAGCGCGCGCTCCAAGGCTGCCGGCAGGTCGCTGCCCGACAGCTTGACGTTGCCGTGCTGGTCGCGCTCCAGCCTTTCCGGCGGCACCAGGCTTTCGACCAGCGCCTTGCCGTCAGCGGTGCTGACGCCTTCGGAGACGGCAACGATGCAGCGCTTGTGGCGGTCGAGCGTGGCGCGCACGTCGTCAATGAAACCGGCCGCCGAGAACGGCCGCTCCGGCACGTAGACGAGATGCGGGCCGCTGTCCTGGTCGAGCTGCCAGGCCGCGGATGCGGCCGTCAGAAAACCGGCATGCCGCCCCATGACGATGCCGACATAGATGCCCGGCAGAGCGCGGAAATCGAGATCGACCGAAAGGAATGCTCCAGCGACGAACTCGGCCGCCGACATGAAGCCGGGCGTGTGATCGTTCTCCTCGAGATCGTTGTCGATGGTTTTCGGCGCATGCACGAAGGCGATCTTGCCGCCGGCGGCGTCGGTGAGGATCTGCTGCGTGCCCGAGGTGTCGTTGCCGCCGATATAGATGAAGGCGTCGGCGCCGGCTTTCTTCAAGCCATTGAGGATGAGGTCGCAATAGGCGGCATCCGGCTTGTCGCGCGTCGAACCAAGCGCGGCGCTCGGCGTCGCCGCGATCAGCCGCAGGCGGTCCTCGGGGATGGCGGAAAGATCGACGTAATTGCCGTCACGAATGCCGCGCACGCCGTGGATGGATCCCAGCACCTTGGCGCCGGGATGCCGTTTGCGGATTTCGAGCGCAGCACCCACCACGGTTTGGTTGATGACGGCGGTCGGGCCGCCGCCCTGCGCGATGACAAAAGTTCCGGCCATTGTTCACGTCTCCCGGGCAATGAAATCGCAGGCACATTCGCCTGTCTTGCGGCATCGCGCAACGGCAGAGTGATCGCTGAAGGCGAAGCCGCCGTTCAGACGACGACGACCGGGTTTTTCTTGGAGACGCGGCTGTAGAGATCGATGACGTCCTGGTTGATCAGGCGCACGCAGCCCGACGACATCGCCTGGCCGATGCTCCACCATTCGGGCGAGCCGTGGATGCGATAACCGGTGTCGCTGCCGTTCTGATAAATGTAGAGGGCACGCGCGCCGAGCGGATTGTCGAGGCCGCCCGGCTGTCCGCCTTGCCACTTCACCAGTTCCGGCCTGCGGGCGATCATCTCGGGCGGCGGGGTCCAGACCGGCCATTCCTTGCCGTACTGGATGTTGGCGCGGCCGGACCAGCGGAATCCGTCCTTGCCGATACCGACGCCGTAACGGATCGCCTCGCCGCCGGGCTGCACGAGATAGAGCAGCCGTTCCTGCGAGTGAACGACAATGGTACCGGGCTGCTCGCCGGTCGGATCGACGACGATCTGGCGGCGAAACTCCGGCTTGATCTTGAGGTAGGGCACCTCCGGCACGTTGAAGCCACCGTCGGTAAGCGAAGCGTACATCACGTCGGGGCTGGTGATGTTCTTGTCGACGCTGATGCTCGGACGGACGGGCCGGATCGAGCCGGTGGTGACGTCGTCGAGCTGGAGCGACGGCAGATCCAGCGTCTGGCTGCAGCCTGTGACGCCGAGCAGCGCCAGCGCGCCGGCGCCGGACAGCACCGTGCGGCGGGAAAGCTGTAGTTCGGTTTCGATTGCGTCGCCATTATGCGGCAGCGACAGACCGTGCGGCAACTCACGCATTTACCCAAACCCTACGCTGTCGGCGGGAAACACGGTCCGGCCGGATAGCAGGCATTTTCACCAATCATGGTTGAAAAAGCGTGAAGGCCAGCCGCCTGGCGTTAACGACGCGCTTTTTCGATTCTTGCCTCTTTACATCTGCGCGAGGCCAAGGATTTATCCTCTTCTTTAAGCTCAAGGAGAAGAAAATGTCCTTCGAAAACTGGGCCGCGTTTGCCGCCGCCTCGGCAGTCCTTCTGGTCATTCCAGGCCCGACCATCCTGCTGGTGGTTTCCTATGCACTCGGCCAAGGCTGGCGCACTGCGCTGCCGATGGCAGTCGGCGTGGCGCTCGGCGACTTCACCGCGATGACACTGTCGATGCTGGGCATCGGCGCGCTGCTGGCGGCGTCGGCCACCGTATTCACGGTGCTGAAGGTGATCGGCGCCCTCTATCTGATCTATCTCGGCATCAAGCTGTTTCGCGCCGGCGGCGCGCTCCGGGCCGAACCGCGCACCGATGCGGTGTCATCGGCGAAAATGGCGGCGCATGCCTGGCTGGTTACTGCGCTCAATCCGAAAAGCATCACCTTCTTCGTCGCCTTCCTGCCGCAGTTCCTCGACCGGCACGCGGATTTCTGGACACAGATGCTGATCTTCGAGACGACCTTCCTGACGCTCGCCTTCGCCAACGCGCTCGGTTATGCGCTGATCGCCGCAAGGGCGCGCAACGTCGTGCGCAATCCAAAGGCGATCCGCATCTTCAACCGCACCGGCGGCACGCTGCTGGTCGGCGCAGGCATCGCCACGGTGGCGATGCGATCGGGCAACTGAGGACACGCCATGGCGGTCAGGGATGCATTCGGCCTGACACTGTCTGGCGCGACGGAGGCCGGGTTTTCGTCCTACAGCCGGGCCGTGCGCGAATTGCAGTGCTTCATCGGCGATCCGGTCGGCTCCATTGACCGGGCAATCGCCGACGATCCCGGCTTCGTCATGGCGCAGGTGTTCAAGGGTTATCTCTTTGGCCTCGCCACCGAGCGTGAGGCGACGGCGGTGGCCAAGGCATGTCACGAGGCGGCGCTGCCGCTTGCCGCGACGACACGCGAGCAGGCGCATGTCGCCGCCCTTGGCCACCTTGCGGAGGGACGCTGGCACGAGGCCGCCCGCGTGCTGGAGGATATCGCCATCGAGTTTCCGCTCGATGCGCTGGCGCTGCAGACCGGGCACCAGATCGACTTCTTCACCGGCAACGCGCGCATGCTGCGCGACCGCATCGGCCGCGCGCTGCCGTCCTGGCAGAGCGGCATGCCGGGCTATCACGCCATACTCGGCATGCAGGCCTTTGGCCTGGAGGAAATGGGCGATTACGCGCGCGCCGAAAAACTTGGCCGCACGGCGGTCGATCTCGAGCCGCGCGATGGCTGGGCTCAGCATGCGGTGGCCCATGTCATGGAGATGCAGAGCCGGCAAAAGGACGGCATTCTGTGGATGCGCGCCAATCCCGAAGCGTGGACGCGGGAAAGTTTCCTGCAGGTGCACAATTGGTGGCACCTGGCGCTGTTCCACTACGATCTTGGCGAAATCGACGAGGTGCTGGCGCTCTATGACGGGCCGATCTATGGCGAGCGCTCGACGCTGGCGCTCAACATGGTCGATGCCTCGGCGATCCTGTGGCGGCTGCATCTCGGCGGCGTCGATGTCGGCAGCCGCTGGGCGGCGCTCGCCGCCAACTGGTTGCCCAAGGCCAGCGCCGGCCATTATGCCTTCAACGACGCCCACGCAATGATGGCGTTTGTCGGTGCCGGCCTCGACGCGCCGGCCAGCGGCTTGCTCGAGGCGCAGCGCGAGGCGATGCGCGGCAAAGACGACAACGCCGCTTTCACCCGGGATGTCGGCCATCCCCTGACGCTCGCCATCAAGGCATTCGGCGAGGGCAATTATGCCGGGACGATACGCCTGATCCGGCCGATCCGGGCGATCGCCCACCGCTTCGGCGGCAGCCACGCCCAACGCGACGTCATCGACCTGACGCTGATCGAGGCGGCATTGCGTTCCGGTGATGGCGCGCTGGCAAGGGCGCTGGCGGCGGAACGCGCGCTGGCACGGCCGGACAGCCCGTTGTCGGCACTGTTTTCACGGCGCGCAATCGCTCTCACGGCGAATTGACCAAGATTAAATCTTGCCTTAAAAACTGCCCCGGCCAGATTTTTTCGAGTGTCGAAAAAATCTTCGCGTGTTGACTGGAGCGTTTTTCCGGCAGCACGATTGCCGGGATATCTTCGCCGTCCGTGTCGCAGGACTGGGCCGGGGAGCAAGAAAGACCGTCGCCGCCAGGCCTGACGGATATGGGAGGAAGCATGTATCTCGGCCTCGATCTCGGCACGTCGGGCGTCAAGGCGCTGCTGATCGATGCAAGGCAGGGCATCGTCGGCTCCGGCCATGCGCCGCTCGATGTGTCGCGCCCGCATCCCGGCTGGTCCGAGCAGAACCCGGCCGACTGGATTCGCGCCTGCGAAGCGGCGATCGCCGAGCTGAGGTCCATGCATGCGAAGGAGCTCGCGGCGGTTAAAGGCATCGGCCTTTCCGGCCATATGCATGGCGCCACCCTGCTCGATGCCGCCGACCAGGTGCTGCGCCCCTGCATCCTGTGGAACGACACACGCAGCCACGCCGAGGCGGCTGCACTCGATGCCGACCCACGCTTTCGCAAGCTGACCGGCAACATCGTCTTTCCCGGCTTCACCGCGCCAAAGCTCGCCTGGGTGAAAAACAACGAACCGGCTGTTTTTGCCAAGGTGGCAAAGGTCCTGCTGCCGAAGGACTTTTTGCGGCTCTGGCTCGCCGGCGACCATATTTCGGAAATGTCGGATTCGGCTGGCACGTCGTGGCTCGACGTCGGCAAACGCGCCTGGTCCTCCGAACTGCTAGCAGCGACGTCGCTGGACGAAAGGCAGATGCCGTCATTGGTCGAAGGCACGGCCAAGGCCGGTGCCTTGCGCGGCGAACTGGCTGCGAAATGGGGCATCCAGACGGGCATCCCGATCGCCGGCGGCGCCGGCGACAACGCGGCCTCGGCCTGCGGCATGGGCACGGTCGGCGCCGGCCAGGCTTTCGTCTCGCTCGGCACATCGGGCGTGCTTTTTGCCGCCAACGCGTCCTATCTGCCCAATCCGGAAAGTGCGGTGCACACCTTCTGCCACGCACTGCCCGGCACCTGGCACCAGATGGGCGTCATCCTGTCGGCAACCGATTCACTCAACTGGCTGTCGGCAATTGCGGGAAAAAGCGCCGTCGAGTTGACCGCCGAACTCGGTGATGCGCTGCAGGCGCCGACCGGTGTCTCCTTCCTGCCGTACCTGTCAGGCGAGCGGACGCCTCACAATGATTCCGTCATTCGGGGCGCCTTTAGCGGGCTTGCCCACGAGTCCGGCCGCGCGGCGCTGACCCGGGCCGTGCTCGAAGGCGTCGCCTTCGCCTTCCGCGACAGCCTCGAAGCCCTGGCCAAAGCCGGCACGACGCTGACCCGGGTGACGGCGATCGGCGGCGGCTCGCGTTCGCGCTACTGGCTGAAGGCCATCGCCACAGCGCTTGGCCTGCCAGTCGATATTCCAGCCGAGGGCGATTTCGGCGCCGCCTTTGGCGCCGCCCGGCTTGGCCTGATCGCGGCGACCGGCGCCGATCCGCGCGCCGTGTGCACGGCGCCGGCGACGGACGCCACGGTCGAGCCGGTCGCCGCCCTCGGCGGTGCCTATGCAGATGCCTATCAGCGCTACCGCCAGCTTTACCCGGCGATCAGGAGCGCCACGGCGTGAGCGGTTTCCCGCCCTCGCCGTGGCCTGCCGAGAAGGCCTCACTGTGCCGGCACCTTGTCGAGAAAGCCGGTAACACTTTTCAGCCGGCCATTCTCGATGACGCCGATATCGGTGCCTTCGATGACGGACTCGACGCCTTCCGGCCCGAGATTCCAGGAGAAACGGACGGTATCGGCGAAGCCGTCCGGCTTGCCTTTCAGCGAGAACCTGAAGCCGGCAAAGCGCTGCTGCACGCCTTCGATCAGCGCGGCGATGCCGTCATGGCCGTCGCCCTGCATGATCGGATCGCGGTAGCCGACGTCCTCGGTGAAGGTCGCCTCGAGCAAGGCTTTCCTGCGTGCGGCGTCGCTCTCGTTCCAGGCGGCGATGTAGTTTTCGGCAATGGTGTTGAGGTCGGTCATGGTTCTGTCTCCTTCGCTGGGTGGCTTTGACATGAGCCTTTTCGACCAGCGCCAGCGCGAAACCAATTACGCCTGAGGTAATCAGGCCGAACCATGCGAGAGGAAAAGAACATGAGCAGCGGTTTTTTCGGCGACATCCAACAGATTAAATACGAGGGACCGGATTCGACCAATCCGCTGGCCTACCGGTTCTACAATCCCGACGAGATCGTCGCCGGCAAGCGGCTCGAAGAGCATCTGCGCTTTGCCGTCGCCTATTGGCATTCCTTTGCCTGGCCGGGCGGCGATCCGTTCGGCGGCCAGACATTTGACCGGCCGTGGTTTCCGAAGGCCGGCAGCACCGACACCATGGAGTTGGCCAAACTCAAGGCCGACGTCGCCTTCGAGATGTTTTCGTTGCTGGGCGCGCCTTATTTCTGCTTCCACGATGCCGACGTGCGGCCGGAGGGCCGGGACTTTTCCGAAAGTAAGGCGCGGCTCGATGAGATCGCCGATTATTTCTCGGAAAAGATGAAGCAGACCGGCGTCAAGCTGTTGTGGGGCACGGCCAACCTGTTCTCCAACCGCCGCTTCATGTCGGGCGCCGCCACCAACCCCGATCCGGACGTCTTTGCCTATTCGGCGGCGACGGTGAAACACTGCATCGACGTCACCAAGCGTCTGAACGGCGAGAATTACGTGCTGTGGGGCGGCCGCGAGGGCTATGAGACGCTGCTCAACACCGACCTTGCCCGCGAGCAGGAACAGGCCGGCCGTTTTCTCAATCTGGTCGTCGATTACAAGCACAGGATCGGCTTCGAAGGCACCATCCTGATCGAGCCGAAGCCTCAGGAGCCAACCAAGCACCAGTATGATTACGACGTCGCCACCGTCTATGGCTTCCTCAAGCGTTTCGGACTGGAGAATGAGGTCAAGCTCAACATCGAGCAGGGCCACGCCATCCTGGCCGGCCATTCGTTCGAGCATGAACTGGCGCTGGCCAATGCGCTGGGAATCTTCGGCTCGATCGACATGAACCGCAACGACTACCAGTCGGGCTGGGACACCGACCAGTTCCCCAACAATGTGCCGGAGATGGCTCTCGCCTACTATCAGGTGCTGCAGGCCGGCGGCTTCAAGACCGGCGGCACCAATTTCGACGCCAAGCTCAGGCGCCAGTCGCTCGATCCGCAGGATCTGCTGATCGGCCATATCGGCGGCATGGATTGCTGCGCTCGCGGCCTCAAGGCGGCAGCGCGCATGGTCGAGGACAAGGCGCTGTCCGCCCCGCTCGCCGAGCGCTATGCCGGCTGGGATTCGGCCGAGGCCAAGGCGATGCTTGCCGGCAAGCGCACGCTGGAGGAAATCGCCGAGCGCGTCGTCAAGGAGAAGATCGAGCCGCAGCCCAGATCCGGTCGCCAGGAACTACTCGAAAACATCGTCAACCGGTACGTCTGAGGCGTACCATCCCGCGGCCGCATTGTTCAGCGGCCGCGGGATAAAGACGACTTTCCGCGGGGCTGACACCGACAAGGTTTGCCCCGTGCGAAACTTTCGGTCTGCTTGCTGACCGGGCCTGGCATTTGCCTTAGCCGTGATCGAGGCCTCTCAGGTAGGCGCAGAACATGTCGGCCATGGCGTCGGCGTAGGCTTCGATCTCCGCGGGGGTTCGGGGCAACTCCGAGAACTGCTTCCCCACCGTGCTGAGCGTCGTCATGACCAGGTCGCCGGCCAATTCGCGAGTCGCTTGCGCGGCGTTGGGCAACGCCTCCTGCATGAAGAGCTGGATGGTGCGGTCTCCGGACGCCCTTGCCGCCTGCGCCTCGGGCGCGTCGCGGTAAAGCGGTGCGGCGTCGTCGAGCGCCACGCGCACCGCGGCCTCGTCACACTCCGAGCGGAGGAAGGCGTGGACCAAGGCGCGCAGCCGTTCAAGTGGCGGTTTCCTGACATCCTCGAGGATGTCGCGCAGCAAATCGGTCGTCTGCCGCCATTCGTCGCTCTGGAGCCGGAACAGGATCGCCGCCTTGTTCGGAAAATACTGATACAGCGATCCGACACTGACACCGGCCTTCTCGGCCACCCGCGCCGTGGTGAAGCGCTGCGCGCCTTCCCTCGCCAAAACCTGAACAGCAGCCTGCAAAATCGCAGCAACGAGCTCCCCCGAGCGGGCCTGCTTGGGCTGTTTTCGCGAGGAAATCCGCGGACTGCGGTGATCGCTCATTGAGAGGCGCGCCAATGCGATTAGTAAATGCGAATGATTAGTCGTATTTTGAATGCCGCACAAGAACACATTCCATTCTGACTGGAGACCGATATGACCACACTGACGACGCCGCCGCTTGCGCCCCTGCTGGACCGCCTGTTCGAGGAAGCCGCTGCGGCAACGAGCCCTGCAGTGGCGGAATTCTCCGCCGAGGAGCGGAGCCGCCTCGTTCGAAGCAAGACCGAATACCTCGATTTCTATGGGCGGCTAAAGGACCTCTGGCTTCCCGTTTCGCGAGAGACCGGCACGCTGCTCTACATGCTGGCACGGGGCAGCAGCGCAAGGACGATCGTTGAATTTGGAACCTCGTTCGGCATCTCGACCCTACACCTTGCCGCAGCCTTGCGGGACAATGGCGGTGGCCGCCTCATCACCAGTGAGTTCGAGCCATCCAAGGGGGCGCGCGCCAGGAACAATCTGACGGCAGGCGGTCTCATCGACCTGGTGGAAATCCGAGAAGGAGATGCGGTGCAAACATTAAGCGTCGATCTTCCCGAAACCATCGACCTGCTTCTGCTCGACGGCGCCAAAGCGCTCTATCCAGAGATCTTGAGTCTGGTCGAAAGCCGCCTCAGGCCGGGCGCCTTCGTCGTTGCCGACAACGCCGATCTTTGCCCCGAATACCTCGAGCGGGTGCGCTCGACCGGAAGCGGCTACATGTCCACGTCGTTCAGCGAGGATGTCGAGCTGTCGATGCGGCTTGGCTGAAGCACTGCCTGACTACTGGTACGATAGTGCCCAAGATGGGCGGCGGCGGATAAAACTTTGCCCGGCGCCGCCCATCAATCGCCTCGCTCTTGCCTTCAAACAGCCGTCACGAACCTCCTATAGTGTGGTTCGTGGCGGGAACGGAAAGAAGGAGGCGAAACGATATGCAGCACGAACGCGAAATCGACGCCCTGCTCTCATCTGGCGAGGCCGGATCGATCATCGACCGGCTGATGGCGCTGCCGCATCCGAAGCAGGGTGCGCTGAGTGCGAACGAATGGGATCGCGCGGTCGCCAGCCGCTTCGAGACCCATCTTGCGAGACAAATGCGCTCGCAGATCGACGGCAACAGCGACCGCCAGGACGCTGCCTGATCTACCTTTGTGTATGCATGCCGTTGTCCCAAAACCGCTACGGACTTTTGGGCGACATGCATTATCCCCGACGCAGCCTGACCGGCGCTTCGCCGAACGCTCTTGAAAACGCTCTGGAAAATGCCGCGGCGGACGAAAACCCCGTTCGCCCGGCAATATCGGCCATGGCCACGCGCGTGTCGACCACCAGCCGGCGCGCGGCGCCGAGGCGCAGCCTGAGATAATAGGCGCCGGGCGTTTCGCCGATCGACTTGCGAAAGATACTTTCCAGCGTTCGTGCCGTCACCCCGGCGCGCTTGGCCACCGCGGCTATGGTCAGCGGCTGGTCGATATGCGCTTCCATCAGCCGGATGGCTTGCGCCAACCTGGGATCGTAGCCGTCGAGACGGCCGAGCGAGACCAGCGGCTGCGCGTCGGTCGCGGCGCGCGCCTGGTCGTAGATGAAGACGCTCGCGACATCGAGCGCCACGGCCATGCCGAGCCGCGTGCGAATCAGATGCAGCATCAGGTCGAAGGTCGGCGAGGCGCCGCCGGAGGTGAACACCGGGCCGTCGATGACGTAGCGGTCGGGGCGCACGTCGACGCCGGGAAAGGCCGACGAGAAATCCTCCATGTCCTCCCAGTGGGTGGTGGCGCTGCGCCCTTCCAGCAAGCCCGCGCGCGCCACCAGCCACGTACCCGCCTCGACGCCGCCGCAGGCGCGTGCCGCGCGCGCCGCCCGGCGCAGTCCGGACAGCAGGGCCGATGTGGCATAGTTCTGCGTGCCGAATCCGGCGACGACGACCAGCATGTCGGCTGTGTCAGCCGCATCGAAGCGGCCGCTGACCGCCACCGGCAGGCCGCATGTGGTAACCGGCGCCTCGCCCGTCACCGAGACCAGCCTGAAATCGAACAGCGTCTCACCGGCAATGCGGTTTGCGGCGCGCAATGGATCGACGGCTGAGGCGACGCACATGATCGATGAGCCGGAGAATACCAGCAGCGTTACCTTGAGCGGCAAACGCTCGGCCTGAAAGATCGTCGGTTTTTCGCTTTTGGTCACACGATCTTCGTAAAACGCAAAACAGTTTCCGGCAAGTCAGGCATTCTTGCCCTGCGTCCTATTGGGAGAGAGTCCGATGCCGTTAGCGATGAACCGTGAGGTCTTCATTACCTGTGCCGTGACCGGGTCAGGCAGTTCGCAGGATCGCAGCCCGCATGTGCCGCGTTCGCCCAAGCAGATCGCCGATTCGGCCATCGAGGCGGCAAAGGCAGGTGCGGCGATCGTCCACTGCCATGTGCGCGATCCCGAAACCGGCAAGCCTAGGCGCGACGTACACCTTTATCGCGAAGTAACGGAGCGCATCCGCGCGGCGGACGTCGATGTGGTTTTGAACCTGACCGCCGGCATGGGCGGCGACATGGTGTTCGGCCCGCCGGAAAACCCGCTGCCGCTGAACGAAAAAGCCACCGACATGGGCGGTGCCAGCAACCGCATGGAGCACGTCCGCCAGTGCTTGCCGGAAATCTGCACGCTCGACTGCGGCACGATGAATTTCGCCGAGGCCGACTATGTCATGACCAATACGCCCGGCATGCTGCGTGCCATGGGCGGCATGATGACGGCGCTCGGCGTCAAGCCGGAAATCGAGGCTTTCGACACCGGGCATCTGTGGTTCGCCAAGCAATTGGTCGAGGAAGAAGTGCTGAAGCCGGATGCCTTGGTGCAATTATGCATGGGAGTGCCGTGGGGGGCGCCGGACGACCTCAACACCTTCATGGCGATGGTCAACAATGTGCCGGCGACCTGGAACTGGTCGGCTTTTGCCATCGGCCGCAACCAGATGGCCTACGTCGCTGCCGCGGTGCTCGCCGGCGGCAATGTCCGCGTCGGGCTGGAGGACAATCTCTGGCTCGACAAGGGCGTGCTGGCGACCAATGCGCAGCTGGTCGAGCGGGCGGTCAGCATCGTGTCGAATATGGGCGCCAGGGTCATCGGCCCGGACGAAGTCCGCAAGAAGCTCAACCTGACGAAGCGCGCACCGCTTTGAACAGGGAATCGGTTGGGAGGAGCCGCCGATGAAGACCGTGAAATTCACCGCCATGAAGGACGGCGACCGCGAGGATTATGCCTTCCTCACCGAGCACGAGATCGACCACGCGGCAAAGACCGGCGAACGGCTGCTCGACGCGCTCGTCCAGCTTGATGCGGGTCTCTCGGGCTACAAGATCACCCGGCTCGGCCATTCGCTGCAAGCGGCAACGCGGGCCTGGCGCGACGGCGCCGACACCGACTGGATTGCCTGCGCCTTGCTGCACGACATCGGCGACATCTACGCGCCCTATAATCACGACGAGTATGCGGCGTCGATCCTGAAACCCTTCGTTCGCGAGCAATGCACCTGGGTAGTGGAAAAGCACGGCGACTTCCAGCGCCTCTATTACGCCCATCACCTCGGCGGCAATCCGCACGCCCGCGACCGTTTCGCCGGGCACATCTACTTCGACGATTGCGATGAGTTTTGCGAACGCTGGGATCAGTCGAGCTTCGATCCCGACTACGACACATTGCCGATCGATTTCTTCCGGCCCTTCGTGCTCGAAGTGTTCGCGCGCAAGGCCTATGACGCGTCCGTGATCCGTGCCGGCGAACGCGTCGCCCTCACCGACCCCGCAACAGCCACCACAAGAACCGGAGCTTCCGCATGAGCATCATCAACAAGGCGGCCGCCATCGGCGGCGGCGTGATCGGCGCCGGCTGGGTCGCGCGGCTGCTGCTCAACGGCATCGACGTATCGATCTTCGATCCCGACCCCGAGGCATCACGCAAGGTCGGCGAGGTGATGAAGGGAGCGCGACGCGCCTACAAGCAGATGCTGCCCGGCGGCTTGCCGAAAGAGGGCAAGCTCACCTTCGCCAAGACGCTCGCCGAGGCGGTGGCCGATGCCGATTTAATCCAGGAAAGCGTGCCGGAGCGGCTCGACCTGAAGCACCGCGTGCTGGCCGAAATCGACCTTTATGCGCCGGCCAACGCAATTGTCGGCTCCTCCACTTCCGGCATCAAGCCGACCGACATGCAGGTGGCGATGAAGAAGCATCCGGAGCGGCTGGTCGTCGGCCATCCGTTCAACCCCGTCTATCTGCTGCCGCTGGTCGAGATCGTCGGCGGCGAACAGACCTTTCCCGAGGCGATCGAGGTCGCCAAGGAGATGTATGCCTCGATCGGCATGAAGCCGGTGGTAATCCGCAAGGAGATCGAAGCCTTCGTCGGCGACCGCCTGCTCGAAGCGGCATGGCGCGAGGCGCTGTGGCTGGTCAAGGACGGCATCTGCACGGTCGAGGAGCTCGACAACATCATGCGCTATGGCTTCGGCCTGCGCTGGGCGCAGATGGGCATGTTCCAGGTCTATCGCGTCGCCGGCGGCGAGGCCGGCATGCGCCACTTCATGGCGCAGTTCGGCCCGTGCCTGAAATGGCCGTGGACCAAGCTGATGGACGTGCCGGAGTTCAACGACGAGCTGGTCGAGCTGATCGCGACCCAGTCGGACGACCAGGCGCACGGTCTGTCGATCCGCGATCTCGAAAAGATCCGCGACGACAATCTGGTCGCCATCATGGAGGCACTGTCGAAGCAGAACAAAGGCAAAGGCTGGGGTGCCGGCGCCTTGCATAGGGACTACACCAGGCAGTTGGCCAAGCTTGCGGCGAAGAAGCCCAGCGCCTCCAGGGCGGCCGAAAAGGCCAAGGCTGAAAAGCCGAAGAAAAAGAAGAAAGGCTGAGACCATGGATTTTGGTCTTTCGGAGGAGCAGAAGCTCATCGTCGAGACGACGCGGGCCTTCGTCGAGAACGAGCTTTACCCGCATGAGCGCGAGGTTGAACGTACCGGCGTGCTGCGCCGCGAGCTGATCGAGGAGATCAAGGCCAAGGCGATCGAAGCCGGCCTCTATGCCGCCAACATGCCAACGGAAGTCGGCGGCGCCGGGCTCGATACGGTGACCTGGCTACTCTATGAAAAGGAACTCGGCCGCGCCAGTTACGCGCTGCACTGGACCTGCGTGGCGCGACCCTCCAACATCCTCCTTGCCGGTACGCCGGAGCAGCGCGAGAAGTATCTGTTCCCGTGCATTCGCGGCGAAAAATGGGATTGCCTGGCAATGACAGAGCCGGGCGCCGGCTCCGATTTGCGCGGCATGAAGGCAACCGCCGTGCAAGACGGCGACGACTGGGTGCTGAACGGCACCAAGCATTTCATCAGCCACGCCGACCTCGCCGATTTCGCCATCGTCTTCATGGCCTCAGGGGAGGAAGAGTCTTCGCGTGGAAAACGCAAGAAGATCACCGCCTTTTTCGTCGACAAGGGCACCAAGGGCTTTACCGTGCGCGACGGCTACCGCAACGTCTCGCATCGCGGCTACACCAATGCCATTCTCGAATTCGACGATTGCCGGCTGCCGGCGAGCCAGGTACTCGGCGAGGTCCACAAGGGCTTCGACGTCGCCAATTCCTGGCTCGGCGCAACGCGCCTGCAGGTCGGCGCCACCTGCCTCGGCCGTGCCGAGCGGGCGCTTGGCCATGCCATCGAATACGCCGCGCAGCGCCAGCAATTCGGCCAGCCGATCGGCAAATTCCAGGGCGTGTCGTTCAAGCTCGCCGACATGGCGACCGAGTTGAAAGCCGCCGACCTGATGGTGTTCGAAGCCGGCTGGAAGTACGATCAGGGCACCGTCACCGACCAGGACATGGCCATGGCCAAGCTGAAGGCCACCGAAATGCTTGCCTTCGTCGCCGACGAGGCGATCCAGATCCATGGCGGCATGGGGCTGATGGACGATTTGCCGCTGGAACGCATCTGGCGCGACGCCCGCGTCGAGCGCATCTGGGAAGGCACTTCGGAAATCCAGCGCCACATCATCTCGCGCGCGCTGCTGCGCCCGTTCGGGGCCTAGAGCATGACCCCAAAAAGTGGAATCCGGTCCTTGGAAAAGATCATGCTCAGACGAAAAGATGACAATGCACAGGCTTGAACGTCTTTTGCGGCCGAAATCGATCGCCGTCTTCGGTGGTGCGCAGGCGGCGGCCGTCGTCGCGCAATCGATCAAAATGGGCTTTGCCGGCGAGATCTGGCCGGTGCATCCGAGCAAGGACGAGGTCGCCGGCCGCAGGGCTTATCGCTCGGTGGCGGAATTGCCCAGTGCGCCGGATGCCGCTTTCGTCGGCGTCAACCGGCATTTGACCATCGAAGTGGTCAAGGCGCTGGCGGAGCGCGGCGCTGGCGGTGCGGTCTGCTTCGCCGCCGGCTTTCTCGAAACCGAGGCCTATGACGAAGACGGCGAGCGGCTGCAGGCCGAACTGGTCGCGGCGGCCGGCCAAATGCCGATCATCGGGCCGAACTGCTATGGGCTGATCAATTACGCCGACGGCGCGCTTTTGTGGCCCGACCAGCATGGCGGCATCAGGCTGCCGGAAGGCGGTCGCGGCGTTGCCATCATCACCCAGTCGTCGAACATCGCCATCAACATGACGATGCAGAAACGCGGCCTGCCGATCGCCTTCCTGATGACTGCCGGCAACCAGGCGCAGACCGGGCTTTCCGAAATGGCGCTCGGCCTGATCGAGGACGACCGCGTCACCGCGCTCGGCCTGCATATCGAGGCCTTCGATTCGGTAGCCGGCTTCGAAAGGCTGGCGGCACGGGCACGCGAGCTGAAGAAGCCTGTTATCGCCATGAAGGTCGGCCGCTCCGAGCAGGCGCGGCAGGCGACCGTCTCGCATACCGCGTCGCTGGCCGGCTCGGACGCGGCGTCCGGCGCTTTCCTGAGGCGGCTCGGCATCGCCCGGATCGATTCAATTCCCGCCTTCATCGAGGCGCTCAAGCTATTGCACGTCACTGGCCCCCTGCCCGGCTACCGGCTGTCATCGATGAGCTGCTCGGGCGGCGAGGCGTCGGTCATGGCCGACAGCGCCGAAGGCCGCTGGGTGACGTTTCCGCCACTCACCCCCGAGCACCGCGCGCGGGTCAAATCGACGCTCGGGCCGCTGGTCGCGGTGGCCAACCCGCTCGACTACCACACCTTCATCTGGAACAACGAGCCGGCGATGACCGCCACCTTCACCGCCATGGTGTCTGGCGGCTTCGACCTCAATACGCTGGTGCTCGACTTTCCGCGTCCCGACCGCTGCTCGGACACGGACTGGTGGGCGACGCTGCGCGCCTTCGAATCGGCGCTGAAGACCAACAGCGCGCAGGGCGCGATCGTCTCCTCGCTGCCGGAAAACCTGCCCGAGGAATACACTGCCGGCCTGATGGCGCGGGGCATGGTGCCGCTGTTCGGCATTTCCGAGGCCATGGACGCCGCCCAGGCGGCAGCCTTCATCGGCTGGGCGTGGCGCGAGCCGCAGGCGCAGCCGATCGACACTTCGGCGTCCGGCGCGCCGGCCGGCGACCATGTCACGCCGGACGAGGCCGAGGCGAAGGCGCGGCTCATCGAGGCCGGGCTCCCCGTGCCGAAGGGCGAGCGCGCCGGCAATGCGGTCGAAGCTGTGATCTCCTCGATGGCGCTCGGCTTCCCGGTGGCGCTGAAGGCTCTTGGCGTCATCCACAAGTCCGAGCTCGACGCGGTCCGGCTCAACCTCAGGGATGCCGAATCGGTCAGCACCGCCGCCCATGATCTCGGCCCGCTCGGCACCGGCCTTTATGTCGAGCGCATGGTGCGCGACGGCGTCGCCGAGCTGCTGGTCGGCTTCACCCGCGACCCGATGTTCGGCGCGGTGATGACGCTCGGCACCGGCGGCGTGCTGGTCGAGCTGTTGCGCGACAGCGTCACACTGATGCTGCCGGCGACCCGTGACGACATCGAGGCCGCTTTGCGCGGCTTGAAACTGTTCCCGCTTCTCGACGGTTATCGCGGTCGGCCGAAGGCCGATGTCGCAGCGGCAATCGATGCGATATCGGGCATTGCCGCTTTCGTGCAGCAAAACGCCGGCGAGATCGAGGAGCTCGACATCAATCCTCTGATCGTCTGCACCGAGGGCAAGGGCGCCTGGATCGCCGACGCGCTGCTGGTGCTGGGAGAGAACAAAAATGTCTGACGTCATCACCACCCGCCGCGAGGGCACGATCCTCGAAGTCACGCTCGACCGGCCCAAGGCCAATGCCATCGACCTGAAGACGTCGCGGCTGATGGGCGAGACGTTCAAGAGGTTTCGCGACGATCCCGACCTACGCGTCGCCATCGTCAAGACCGCCGGCGACAAGTTTTTCAGCGCCGGCTGGGACCTGAAGGCAGCGGCCGGCGGCGATGCCGTCGACGGCGACTATGGCGTCGGCGGCTTCGGCGGGCTGCAGGAATTGGGCGACCTCAACAAGCCGGTGATCGCCTGCGTCAACGGCATGGCGGTCGGCGGCGGCTTCGAGCTGGCGCTGTCCTGCGACCTCATCTACGCGTCGGACCACTCCTCCTTCGCGCTGCCCGAAATCCGCGCCGGCACGCTGGCCGATGCGGCAACGATCAAGCTGCCGAAGCGCATCCCCTATCATGTCGCCATGGACCTTTTGTTCACCGGCCGCTGGATGGATGTCGCCGAGGCGCATCGCTGGGGCCTGGTCAACGAGGTGCTGCCCAAGGAAAGACTGGAGGACCGCGTCTGGGAGATCGCCCGGCTGCTCGCCAGCGGCCCGCCGCTGGTCTTCGCCGCGATCAAGGAAACGGCCCGGGTCGCAGAATCGCTGACCTTCCAGGATGCCATGAACCGGGTGACGCGCCGGCAACTGCCGACGGTTGACGCGCTCTACGGCTCGGAGGACAATCTCGAGGGCTTTCGCGCCTTTGCCGAAAAGCGCGATCCGGTGTGGAAGGGCAGATAGTGAGTGTCTCTGGAACGACGGCGTTCCGTCCCACCCCCCTCCGGCCTGCCGGCCAGGCGGATTCGTTACGATCCGTTCCGTTTCCATGACCAACTACAAGAAACTCATCGACGCCGAGACCTGGGCCTTCATCGAACGGACCAATTCGTATTATCCGCCGGATACGATCGACTACACGATCGCTGAGCAGCGCGCGATCTACGACCGGATGTGCCGCGAATTCTCTGCCGGCTATCCGGATGGCGTGACGGCTGAAACCACCGTCATTGCCGCGCCAGCGCACGACGTCCCGATCCGCATTTATCGCAGCGCGGCGCCGAACGCCTCTGCGATGGTGCTCTATGTCCATGGCGGCGGCTACATCCTCGGCGGACTCGACAGCCATGATGATGTCTGCGCCGAGCTTTGCGCCCGCACCGGCTATGAGGTGGTCTCGGTCGACTACCGGCTGGCGCCGGAACATCTGCACCCGGCCGCCTTCGACGATGCGATTGGCGCCTTCGAATGGGCCACCGCCACTTACGAATGCCCCGTCCTGCTCTGCGGCGACAGCGCCGGCGGCAATCTCGCCTGTGCCGTCAGTCATGCGACGCGTGGCCACGTGACAAAGCCGGTCGGCCAGGTGCTGATCTATCCTGGCCTTGGCGGCGACCGTTCAAGCGGTTCCTATGTCACGCATGCCGAAGCGCCGATGCTGACGATGCGCGATCTGGAGTTCTATAAAAACATCCGGACGGGCGGAGTGGACGCCACAGGCGACATCACTTTGTCTCCGCTTGCGGACGCCGATTTCGCCTATCTGCCGCCTACCGTCGTGATCACCGCCGAATGCGACCCGCTGTCGTCAGACGGTGAAGCCTATCGCGACCGCATCGTTGCCGCAGACGGACGCGCCTGGTGGTTCGAGGAGCCGGGGCTGGTGCACGGCTATCTCAGAGCCAGGCACACGGCCGGCCGCGCCCGCTCGAGCTTTACCCGGATTGTCGATGCCGTGACGGTACTTGGGAAGGGTGAATGGATCTGGTGAGGGCTGCCCTCCTCGCCGCGAAGGGCCTTTATCGGCCGCTATAGCTCTACTTGCGGCGGCGTGGGCGGCCGGAGACCCGCCTCAACCAAGGTCCCAAATGAAAGGCGCTCATCAGCAAGTACATCGGGACCATGCCGCCCAGCGGCGACGCACCTTGCCCGGTCGAGCACATCATATCCGGCGCTCCGCCGAGAAACGTCAGCAGCGCCATGGTTGCGAAGGTCGGCGCGGCCGCAAAGGACAGCCAATCGGCTGCGCCAACGCCGGCCGGGCTCGCATCGCCGGTGGATCCGCCTGCATGAATCTCGCTCATGGCCATAGTCCTGCATAGCGAGCGGGATGCGGTCGAATGAACGTGCATCCCGCTCCTCCAATTGTCCTAGCCGCATTTCCGCGACGCCAAACGTTCTATTCGGTGCGGTTCCGGAACGCGGCCTCTCCGGCGTCCGACACCTCGACCCACTTTTTGTCGGGAACGGTTTCGGCGCCGTAATTGTCGTGCCAGTTCCACCACTTGTACGTCGGCGTCTGCGGATAGCCTTCGGGCGAATCCTCCCAAACCTCCTGGCGGCCGAGCGGCGACAGGTCGAGATAGCTCCATACGGTCCCCATCGCCTCGTCGCCGCGGTTGTTGATGAAGTAGGTACGGAACACGCGATCCCCATCGCGGATGAACACGTTATGGCCGTGCCATTCGTCAACGCCGAAATCGGCATCGAAGCTGTCGGTGATGGTGTACCAGGGCATCTTCCAGTCCATCCGCGCCTTCAGCCGTGCAATGTCGGCCTGCGGTGCGCGCGAGGCGTAGGCAAGCGTGGTGTCGCGGGCGTTCAGATGGGCAAGATTGCCGACCTGGTCTGCCCCCAGCGAGCAGCCGCGGCAAGCGTGATCGGGCCAGCCGAATACGCCGGGCTCGAAGAAAGCGCGGTAGACGATCAGCTGACGGCGGCCCTCGAACAGGTCGAGCAGGCTCACCTTTCCGTTGGGGCCCTCGAACGTATAGGCCTTCTCCACCGCCATCCACGGCATCCGCCGACGCTCGGCGGCCAAGGCGTCGCGAGCCCGGGTCACGGTTTTCTCCTTCACGAGCAACTGCTGGCGCGCGGCCTCCCACGCATCAGGCGAAACGACGGGTGGTGTCTTCATCGCGAGCCGCGTCGTCTGCTCGCCTGTGCCATTCTGATGTGCCGTCATTGTGCATCTCCCTTGCTGGTCTGTTGTCGCACCATTCCCGGCGCGACGTGTTGCTGATTGGTCATGAGCCAGGATAGGGGCGATAGCGGATTGGCGAGAGTGACAAGTGTGACGCGATTCCGACGGGTCCGCTGATCACGGCCAAATTTGCCGCCCGCGACGCCTCTGCTCATTCCTACCCGGACTGCTGGATGGGCCGTGCGCCGGCCAGGTAGCGATCATTGTCAAACGGTTCGGCCTGGTTGCTTTCCGGCTCCACAGCTGCCGATGGGTTCGTGTGAGATCGCCGAGATAGACATGCAGGGCACCGGATCGCGCGCTGCCCGTATTCGCAACCGCATGCACGGTATTTGACGCCATGTGCACGACGGCAGGCGCTGCGATGTCCTGCCTTTCGGGAACATCGAGTTCGCTGCCGGCAACGGGATAGATGAAGTTCGTCTCGCTGCCCTTGTAGATGCCGATCAAGGCATCCATCAGGTGGTTGTGGGGCGGGTACTGCAGGCCGGGCGACAACGTGATGTGATAGATCGTCAGGTTCGGGCTCGCATGCAAAAGAACCTCGTCGTCGTCTTCTTCGTGAGCGAGTGTTCCCGATGCGTGAAAACGGTTGGTGTAGTCGCCCAGGACCGTCCTTACCGCTTCGAGGGGATCTGGCCCCTTCGCGGCATTGACGATATCATCGGCAACAGCGTAGAGAGGCGAGTTGGCGAGTAAAGGCATATCAGTTATCCTGCCTGAGATGCTCAGATTTTCAACCTGGGGTGCTCACGCTAGCGACTGCCGATGCCAGCGTCAACCGGACAGCCAAACGGACAAAATATGAAAACGACGAAGTTGACCGCCGAACCGGCAAGGCCGGCCACGGTCGAGGCGACAGCACTGTCAGCCGCCGACGTCCTTCGCAGGGAACAGGCATATGAGCAGCTGAGGAACGACATCATTGCCTGCGTGCTGCGCCCCGGCGAAGCGCTGACCGAGAAACAGATCGGCGATCGATACCAGATCAAAAAGGCGACCATCCGCGCGGCGTTGGCCCGCCTGATGCAGGAAGGTCTGGTCAGGAGCGAGCCGCGCCGCGGCTACGTCGTTGCAACGCTCAGCCTGCGGGACGTCAACGAGATCTTCGATGTCCGCAGCTTGATCGAACCGGAAGTGTTCAGAGTGGCGGCATCGAACATTACCGAGCGCGGGCTGGAGGACATCGGGCTGGCAGCGAAAAAAGTGCTGAAGCCGGAGACGTTGCGTAGTCATGTTGCATTCCTGGCGGCCGATCGTGCGTTTCGTCTGGCCTTTGCGGAGCTCTCGGGAAATTTACGATTGGCGCATCTACTGGACCAGATACTCGACCAGTCGGCGCGGGTTCTTCACCTTGGGTTCAAATCCCGCGACTTCACCCAGTTGATCATCGCCCAGCAAAAGGAACTGGTTCTTGCCTGCGAGGCAGGCGACGTTTCCGGCATCGTCAAACTTGCCCGTTCGCAGTGTCTGTTTCTCAAGAAGCAGGTGCTCGAGGCTTTGCTTGCCGGTTCCAAGCTTCAGGACGTCAATTTGCAGCCCTTCGCCTAGAGCGGTTCTCCTGGAACCGGTAACCCGCTCTAACTATCTGTTTTGCCGCATTTATGCGGGCGCCGAATGATTCCATTTGGCTGCAAAATGCTCAGAGGGAAAGTTGGCCGTTCGGTGCGACCGCCACCTTGGCGCAACGGCCGCCGGCGGGGCTTGTTTCACCCCACCGAGGAAGAGGCCGCCGAGCGACCAGGGTGCCTGGCCGCCAAGCGACTGCTCCGGCTCCTGCTCGACAATGATGGCCTTCTTGCCGGCCGCAGTCAGTTCGGCCGCCGCGACAAGGCCGGCAAGGCCGGCGCCGACGATGATCACATCCGCATCGTCGGGCATCTATTTGGCCATGATCTCGTCCAAAAACCGGCCCGTTGCAGGATCACGGCCGGCCTAGACTGCCTCCCAGCCTACCTTCTCGCCGGCGCGGAAGATGGCATCGATGACCTTCTGGTTGAGCACCGATTCTTCCAGGGTGAAAACACGATCCTTGCCGCCCTGTGCCGCCCGCGCGAAGGCCTCGACTTCCAGCCGGTACTGTTGCGTGCCAGGAAAGCGGAAGACCTGCGCCTCGCTGTGGTTCTGGTTGTGCAGTTCGACGCGGTGATGGTCGTAGAGTCCGGCGTTGAACGGTGAGAACACCTCGATGAAGCCCTTCTCACCGTGAAAGACCATCACCTGGCGTGCCGCCATCTGTGTCGACAGGTAAAACGACAACTCGAAGTCGCCGAAATCGGCGCGGATCGAGGAATAGATGTCGGTGCCGAATGTCTTGTCGCGCTCGATCGTCGCCTGGACGCGCAGCGGCTCCTTGCCGGTCGAAAAGCGCGTCGATACCGTCGGATAGACGCCGATGTCGGGCAGCGCGCCGCCGCCGAGATCGAGCTTGTTGCGCATGTTGTTGGGGTCGACATTGTAGTAGGAGAACGCGCCCTGGACATGGCGCAGCCGGCCGATGGCGCCGTTGGCGATCAGCTCGCGCACCTTGACCCATTGCGGGTGGTAGACGACCATGAAGGCTTCGCAGACCAGCACCTTCCTGGCATCGCGCAGCTTGATCAGTGGCGGAATGTCCTTGGCGTCGAGCGCCAGTGGCTTTTCGACCAGAACATGCTTGCCGGCCTCGATCGCCTTGGCTGTCCATTCGACATGCTGCGAGGTCGGCAGCGGAATGTAGACGCCGTCGATGTCGCTGGAGGCGAGCAGTTCCTCATAGGAGCCGAAAGCGTGGCGCGCGCCGAAGCGTTCGCCCAGCGCCCGAGCTTTCGACAGATCGCGGCTGGCGATCGCCGACAGCACGCCGTTCTCCGCCTCGACGATTGCCGGCAAAAGCTGCTCGCGGCCGATTTTGGCCGTCGACAAAACACCCCATCGGAACATCAGATTTCTCCTCTCGATTGCAGGCCTGGAGGTTTGCCTGAAATCGGCGGAAAAGCCAATGCGGGAGCGAGGAACCCAGGTCCTGCAGCGACGGTGAAACCGCAGGCAGAACCGCTCAACCTCTTCTACCCGTCAGCGTCATGTCGAATTCGACGACGTTGGAATAAATCGGCGCGCCGACATCCATGCCATAGCGCGACCGCAACACCTTGCCTGTGACGTGAAACTTTATCGTGCCCGCCTTGAGGCCGCCGAGCTCGGCCGTGAACTTTTCCTGAAAGGTCTTGCCGCGCGCCGTCAGCTGGCCGGTGACAAGGGCCGACGTGTCGCCGGTGCGTTTGACGCTGGTCGAACGGAACTGGATCTCCGGATTGTTGGTCGCGTCGAAAACCGCGTCCGAGCGGAGAAAGGCATCGATGCGGCTTTGGCCGGTACCGACGCTTTCGGGGAAGATGGTGAAATTGACCTGGGACCGGCCGACATCGCTGTTGTCGATAAGGATATTGCCCTTGAAGCGGGAGAAGGCACCGTCGAGCCCGCCGCCGCCGAGCTTGGCGATGGAGAAGTGGATGCTGGAACTCCCTGGGCTGATCGTGTAGCTGCCGGCCGCCTCGCCAATGGCAACGGCGGCGAAAACAGGCATGGCAAAACAAGCGGCGGCTGCCGCAAATCCGAAGATGCGCGCGTACATGGAAATGGTCCTCTTGGCAGGCAACGCTTTCTTGCGTCCTCGCCCCATGAACGAATGAGCCGCCCGCTCTATTCCGTCTCGCGATGTGACGAAGCCGTGATCATGCGCGTCAGCACGGTATCCCTCAGCCAGAAATGATGACGCAGCGCAGCGGCGAGATGCAAAGCGACAAGTCCGATGCCGGCATAAGCGAGATACCAGTGCGTCGCTGCCCAGAAGCTTTCTGCCATGTCCGATTTACTAAGCGGCAGATTGGGCATGACGAACAGATTGAACGGCACGCTCGGGATCTCCAGCACCGAGACCGAGACCAGTGCCCAGCCGGACAGCGGCAGAGCGAGCTGAAAAGCATAAAGCGCAAGATGGACAAGCGGCGCCATGCGGCGCTCGAAAGGGCCGACTGAGCGCGGCAGCGGCGGGGCCGGTCTGCCAAGGCGACAGGCGATGCGCAGGATGACCAGCCCAAGCAGCAGGAAGCCGAAGGATTTATGCAGCTGAATCAGCTCGAAGGCGGTGCGCTGGCTGGACAGCCGCACCATGACGAAGCCGAGCACGAACTGGCCGATAAACAGCGCCGCGATCAGCCAGTGAAGGATGATCGCCGTCCAGCCATAGCCGGTCCGCTGTTTTTTGGGCAGTGCTGACATGGTCTGTGAACGAATGCCAGGTCGGCTTTCTTCCATCCCGGAAAGGCGGTTTCCACTTATGTTTGAAGACGACTAATTGCCGGTGCCAACGGCCGTAAGACGAGCATTCACGCCTGAATAGATTGCCCTCCGCTGTTCCGACGGTGCCGCTATATGCTCACTTTGAAGAAATCGACAAAGGCCCTGAGCGCCGGCCGCATCTGGCGTCGGCTCGGATAATAGACGAAAAAACCATCGAAGGGCGGGCACCAGTCCTCCAGCACGCGAACGAGCTTGCCGGCGGCGAGCGGGTCGCGGACATAGTCCTCGAACACGAAGGCGAGCCCGGCGCCGTCAACCGCAGCATTGGCAATCAGATGGTCCTCGTCGAGGATCAATGGCCCTTGCACCGGGATTTCGATCTCCTCGCCGTTTTTCTCGAATTCCCAGCGATAGATGGTGCCGCTGGAGAAGCGGAAGCGGATGCAGCGGTGAGCGGCGAGATCGCGCGGATGCTGCGGCTTGGGCCTGGTCTCGAAGTAAGATGGCGTGCCGACCACCGCGCCGCGAAGGTTCGGCCCGATGCGCACTGCGATCATGTCGCGCTGCAGGCTCTCGCCCAGCCGCACACCGGCATCGAAGCCGCCCTCGACCACATCGGTGAAGCGGTCATCGATGACGATCTCCAGCACGATGTCGGGATAGGCAGCCGCAAAGGCGCCGAGCCTTGGCGTCAGCGCCAGGTGGGCGGCGGTGCGCGGCACGGTCAGCCTGAGATTGCCCGCCGGCCGGTCGCGCGCCTCGATCGCCGATTCCAGCGCCAGGTCGATTTCCGACAGCGCCGGCCTGAGGCGCTCGAGCAGTTGCGCGCCCTCCTCGGTCGGAGCGACGCTGCGCGTGCTGCGCGCCAGAAGGCGCACGCCGAGACGCGCTTCCAGGCTGGACACCGCGTGGCTGACCGCCGACGGCGCGATTGCCAGCTCCTTGGCGGCACCGCGAAAACTGCCGCATTGGGCGACCGTTGCCAGCACGGCAAGCTGTGAAAGATGTGTTCGCTTCATGATCTATTTTTGGGAACAGCCCGTGCAAATAAGAGGCGATTATCGAACGCTGTGCAAGACGGTATCTCCGTGGCATCACAACCATCACAATAAGGAGACACGTGATGCAAACCCGCAAGCTCGGCAATGAACTCGACGTCTACCCAGTCGGCCTCGGCTGCATGGGGATGAGCTTTGCCTATGGTGGCCAGCCGGAGGCGGAGGCGATTGCCACGCTGCGCCACGCCGTTGAGATCGGGGTCAATTTCTTCGACACCGCCGAGGTCTATGGTCCCTACGAGAACGAGATCCTGGTCGGCAAGGCGCTGAAGCCGGTGCGTGATCATGTGACGATCGCGACCAAATTTGGCTTCAATATCCTCGAAGAAGGCAGCGGCACCGAGCGCATGGTTGGTGTTGACAGCCGCCCGGAGCATGTCAAGGCGGTGGCCGAAGCGTCGTTGAAGCGGCTGGATACCGAGATCATCGATCTCTACTACCAGCACCGCGTCGACCCCAGCGTGCCGATCGAGGATACGGTCGGCGCCATGGCCGAGCTGGTACGCGAGGGCAAGGTGCGGGCGCTCGGCCTGTCGGAGGCGAGTGCGGCGACCATCCGCCGGGCGCATGCCGTGCATCCGATCGCCGCGGTGCAGAGCGAATATTCGTTGTGGAGCCGCGATCCGGAGGATGAGGTGTTTGCCGTCTGCCGCGAGCTCGGCATCGGCTTTGTCCCCTATAGCCCGCTCGGCCGCGGCCTGCTCACCGCCACGATCGCCAAGCCTGATGTTCTCGGCGCCGACGACTGGCGCCGGGGGTTGCCGCGCTTCCAGGCCGACGCCATGGCGGCCAATGCGGCGGTCGTCGCCGTGCTGGAAAGGATGGCCGCCGAGAAGGACGTGGCGCCGGCGCAGTTGGCGCTTGCCTGGGTGCTGCATCAGGGCGACTTCATTGTACCGATCCCTGGTGCCCGCAAGATCCGACATCTCGAACAGAATACGGCGGCAGCCGATATCGTGCTGACCCCGGCCGAAGTGGCATCCATCGGCGACGCCCTGTCGCCGGAAAAGGTGATGGGCAAGCGCTATACCGAGGAGCTGCTGGCCCTGGTCGACGAGTGAACGGCAATCGACAGCGCAATCGAAACGGGGCGTTTCGGCACCCCGTTTCGAATGCCGCAGCGGTGCAAAATAATTGCGAGAAATTGGCGCGACCTCCGTCCTGCCGGACATCTCCGCCTCAAGGAGGAGATTGGACGTCACCTCGGCTTTCGCCAATCGCCGGCGCCGGAAGGGCGGGCAGGGCGCTGGAACTGCCAATCTCCCGTCTTGCGGGAGATGCCCGGCAGGGCAGGTGCCTCGCGCCGACATTCTACCAAGGCACGACAGTAATCTCCGGCCAGCACTCCTGTGCCCGCCTGCCCTTCAGCTCATGGGTCCGCTGATTATCCAGCACCCTGTTCGGCGTGATGCGGAACGAAAAAATGTCGTCGAGCCCGAACGGTGCCACCAGATCGAGGCGCCCTTCGGCATCGTAGCGCACGCCGACTGCATGCGTCTTCGACGCAAAATAGCTGACCGATTCGCTAGCGCTCATATAGCGCGGGCATTCCTGCCCGAACTTGCTCGGATACCACAGATGCACCCGCGCCTGATTGCGCACCTCGACCGGCAGCTTCAGCCCTTCGAAATGCCTCGCCGCACGGCGAATGACCAAATCCTCGGCCTCATAGGACAGATCGCTCTCGTCAAAATAAAACAGGTCGACATCTTTGATGCCGTACCCGGAAGGTCTTCCGGTCAGATGGTTCCAGACGCTGTTGTAAAGCGCGCCGGAGACGACCAGCCAGTCGGGGAGGTCGAGCGTGCGCACCCGCGACAGCGTCTCACTGACCATCGGATCGGCTGAGACGATATCGAGAAAGACTGCACGCTGTTCCTCGAAGGGCAGCCCTGAATAGCGCAGATGGTTCATCGCCCTTTGGAGGGCGATTCGCCAGGCGCTCGCAACCCCCTCAGCCGCGCAGCACGCCGCCGGTCTGCTTGTGCACATTCTCGACGATGCGCTTGGCCAGCGCCTCGAAATCCTCATCGGTCAGCGTCTTTTCGACCGGCTGGATCGACACCTCGATGGCGATCGATTTCTTCGCCGCGCCGAGGGCTGCACCCTCGAAAACATCGAACACCGAGACGCCGGAAATCAGCTTCCTGTCGGCGGCTAGGGCGGCGCGAACGAGTGTGCCGGCTTCGACCGCCTTGTCGACGACGAAGGCGAAGTCGCGCTTGACCGCCTGGAAGGCGGACAGATCGAGCCTTGGCTTTGTCCGCGTCGGCTTGGCCTTCGGCTCGGGCACCGCATCAATGAACACTTCGAAGCCGCAGAGCGGGCCGGAGACGTCAAGCCCTTCCAGCGTCTTCGGGTGGAATTCGCCGAATGTGCCGAGCACGACCTTCGGCCCGAGCTTGATCGTGCCGGAGCGGCCGGGATGATACCAGGCCGGGCCGCCGGCCTCGATCTGCAGCCGCTCGACCGGCGCGCCGCAGGCTTCGAGTGCTGCGATCGCATCGGCCTTGGCATCGAAGACGCCGACGGCGCCGGCGTTGCCGGCCCAATGGCGGCCGGAGCCCTCGAGCTTGGCGGTGCCGCGCCGCACACCGGCGGCAACGCGCCGCTGCTGGTCGGCGCCGTCGCCCTCATAAGTGCCAGACACTTCGAACAGCGCGACATCGCCGATGCCCTTGTCGGCATTGCGTTGCGCTGCCGCGATCAGCCCCGGCAGCAGCGACGGCCGCATATCCGACATATCGGCGGCGATCGGGTTGGCAAGCTTCAGCGCCTGCTGGCCGCCGCCGAACAATTCGGCGTGTTTTGCCGGAATGAACGACCAGGTGACGGCCTCCATCATGCCGCGCACGGCAAGCGCCCGCTTGGCGGCGCGGGTGCGGATCTGCAGCACAGTCAGGATTTTGCCGTTGACCGCATCGTGCGAACCAAGCGGCTGCGGCGCGATATTGTCGACGCCGTGGATGCGCATGACCTCCTCGACCAGGTCGGCCTTGCCGTCGACATCCGGCCGCCAGGAAGGGACCGCTACATTGACGACGTCGCCCGTGCCCTCCGGCCTGAAGCCGAGGCGGGCAAGAATGTCGAGGCTCGTCGAGCGCGGCACTTCGATGCCGGTCAGCCGCTTCACTTCCGACAAAGGGAACGAGACGATCTTCGGCCGATGGCCGGCATAGCCGACGACCTCGGTTTGCGCCGGCGTGCCGCCGCAGAAATCGAGCACCAGCTTCGTTGCCAGCTCCACGCCCGGAACCATCATTTCCGGGTCGACGCCACGCTCGAAGCGGTAGCGTGCATCGCTGATGATGCCGAGCGTGCGGCCGGTGCGGGCGGTGGCGATCGGGTCCCAAAGCGCCGACTCGATCAGCACGTCGGTGGTGTTCTCGTCACACCCGGAATGCTCGCCGCCCATGATGCCGGCGATCGATTCGATGCCGTCCTGGTCTGCGATCACGCACATCTCAGGCGTCAGCGTGTATTCGCGGCCGTCGAGCGCCAGCACCTTTTCGCCGTCACGCGCCCGGCGCACGGTGAGATTGCCGGTGACCTTCCCAGCGTCAAAAACATGCAGCGGCCGACCGCGATCGAAGGTGACGTAATTGGTGATATCGACGAGCGCGCTGATCGGCCTCAAGCCGATGGCGAGAAGCCTTTGCTGCAGCCATTTCGGCGACGGTCCGTTCTTGACGCCGCGCACCAGGCGCAGCGCAAAGCCGGGGCAGAGCTCCGGCGCTTCGATCGTCACCTTGACCGGCGTCGCGCCTTTGCCGGGGATCGGCTCTATCGGCGCGCTCTTCAGCGTACCGAGCCCGCTCGCCGCCAGATCGCGGGCGATACCATGGACACTGGTGGCATCCGGCCGGTTCGGCGTCAGATTGATCTCGATCAGCGGGTCGTCGAGATGGGCATAGGCGGCGAAACTGGTCCCGACCGGCGCATCGGCCGGCAGGTCGATGATGCCGTCATGCTCTTCGGATAATTCGAGCTCACGTTCGGAGCACATCATGCCGTGGCTTTCAACGCCGCGGATCTTGCCGACGGTCAGCGTCACGTCGATGCCGGGGATATAGGTGCCGGGTGCTGCAAAGGCGCCGATCAGGCCGGCGCGGGCGTTCGGCGCTCCACACACGACCTGCACCGGCGGCTTGCCGTCGCCGGTGTCGACGGTCAGCACGCGAAGCCGGTCGGCATCTGGGTGCTGCACCGCCGTCACCACCTTGGCGATGACGAAGGGGGCTAGGCTCGCCCGGTCGTCGACATGCTCGACTTCAAGGCCGATCGAGGTGAGACGCTCGACGATTTCCGCCAGCGAGGCGTCGGTCTCGAGATGGTCTTTGAGCCAGGAGAGGGTGAGTTTCATGACTGTGTTCCGTCTGGTCTGGGCACGTTGCACTTGAAGCTATGCGGCCGCGCGTCCGACATGTGCAGGAAGGCGAGCTGTCCGCGGATTTGCTGCTGCAGCCCGCTCGTCACGCGCTCAGGCCACCGAACAGCGTTGGCATGTCGAGCGGCCTAAAACCGTAATGCGAAAGCCAGCGGACATCGGCGTCGAAGAAGGCGCGCAGATCCGGCATGCCGTATTTCAGCATGGCGATGCGGTCGATGCCCATGCCCCAGGCGAAGCCCTGGTATTCGTCGGGATCGAGGCCACCGTAACGGAGCACATTGGGGTGCACCATGCCGCAGCCGAGAATCTCCATCCAGTCGGAACCTTCGCCGAAGCGCACCTCGCCCGGCCGCGAACGATCGCACTGGATGTCGACCTCGAGGCTGGGCTCGGTGAACGGGAAGAAGGACGGCCGGAAGCGCATCTTCACGCTCGGCACCTCGAAGAAGGCCTTGCAGAACTCCTCTAGCACCCACTTCATGTTGGCGACATTGGCCGATTTGTCGATCACCAGCCCCTCGACCTGATGGAACATCGGCGAGTGGGTGGCATCGGAATCCTGCCGGTAGGTCTTGCCAGGAATGACGATGCGGATTGGCGGCTTCTGCATCTCCATGGTGCGGATCTGCACCGGCGAGGTGTGGGTGCGCAAAAGCTTGCGTTCGCCCTGCGCGTCCGGCTGGAAAAAGAAGGTGTCGTGCATCTCGCGCGCCGGGTGGCCTTCCGGGAAGTTCAGCGAGGTGAAATTGTAATAGTCGGTCTCGATGTCGGGGCCTTCGGCGATGGCAAAGCCGAGATCGCCGAAGATCGCCGCGATCTCGTCGATGACCTGGCTGATAGGATGGATGCGGCCGCGCTCGGCCGGCGATTGCCTGACCGGCAGCGTCACGTCAACCTTCTCGGCGGCGAGACGGGCCGTAATCGCCGCGTCCTTCAGCTCGGCGCGGCGAGCAGAAAGCGCCTCGGTGACGCGGTTCTTGAGGCCGTTGATCGCCGGGCCCTTGACCTGGCGCTCCTCGGCGCTCATCGAGCCGAGCGTCTTCAGCATCTCGGACACCGAGCCCTTCTTGCCGAGGGCCGAGACACGCACCGCCTCGATCGCCTGCTCGTCGGCGGCCGAGGCAATCTCGGCCATCAGGGAATGTTCGAGAGTTTCCATGTCACTCATGTTCCAGATCCGATTGGAAGCAAAGAAAAACCCGCGCCAGCCCTGCCAGCGCGGGTTTCCCAAATCAAGTGTCGAATAGCTTGGGAAGCGCTGGTCTTAAGCGACAGCGCTTTCAAAAGCATTCGGCGTGGTGTTCTTGAGATATTCGAGCGCGACCTTGGCCTTGGCCACGAGTGCGGCGAAGGCCTGCGGCTCGTGGATGGCCATATCCGACAGGATCTTGCGGTCGATCTCGATGCCGGCCTTGTTGAGACCGTCGATGAAGCGGCCGTAGGTCAGGCCATGCTCATGCGTCGCCGCATTGATGCGCTGGATCCACAGCGCGCGGAACGAACGCTTGCGATTCTTGCGGTCGCGATAGGCGTACTGTAGCGACTTTTCCACCGCCTGCTTGGCGATCCGGATGGTGTTCTTGCGACGGCCGTAAAAACCCTTGGCGGCTTTCAGGACCTTCTTGTGCTTGGCGTGCGAGGTGACGCCTCTCTTTACGCGTGCCATGTCATGATCTCCTTAAACGTTGTCCAGGCCGAATGCTCTAAAGGCCGTTCGGCAGAAAATTCTTGATGACCTTCTTGCCGTCCGGTTCAGCCAGAACCATCGTGCCGCGGGCATTTCGAATGAACTTGTTGGAACGCTTGATCATGCCGTGACGTTTGCCGGCCGCAGCCGACAGAACTTTACCCGTACCTGTGATCTTGAACCGCTTCTTAGCGGCCGACTTGGTCTTCATCTTGGGCATTTTGCTACTCCGTTTATATGCGCACCAATGCGCTTCTTGTTCGCTTCAGGCCGACCAAAGCCCGAAAAGCAAATGAAACCGCCACGGCATGCCCTGCCGGGCGGTTTTTTGGGAACGGCGGTCCTATACGTCAAAGCGGGCTGGCGCGCAACACCCCGTACCGAGCAACACTGTACTCAGCAACACTGCACTCAGGGGAGACGGAACAGCACCGGCAATATGCCGGACTGCTGGGCGCCGTCGATCAGTTCGAAAGCCGGCAAGGCAACCAGGAAGACCAGACCGTCCAGCAGCGTGGTTCGCAACAGGCGCGGCTTGAAGCCGCCGGTGTCGCCTTCCTGGTACAGCGACAGCTTCGGAAAAAAGCGCGGCACTTTCGCCAGGTAGGCCTGGTATGGCGCGCCGAGAACCTCCTTGAGGAATTTCTCCTCGCGCAGGATAACGATGTAAAAGGCACCAGCGCAGAGCGCTGCAAAGCCGATCGTGGCGGTGATCGAGCCGATCTGTGCGCCGACACCGGCGGCAGCTAAAGTAGAGAAGACATAGAGCGGGTTGCGGGTGATCGAATAGGGGCCGCCGGTCACCACTTCGGAGGATTTGCGACCGCCGATATAGAGCGTCGACCACAAGCGTCCGACGATGCCGAGAAAGATCAGCACGACGCCAACCATTTCGATCGTTTCATGCACAGGCGTATCGGGCGGAAAAACCGACTGCCCGAACAAAAGCATCGCGAACAGGACGACGACGACGACGGCAAGCACCACCCTGCGCGTGTGCTGGTAGCTGCCCAGCCCATATTTGGCTTCCGAATGCTTGACGTCATTGACCATGTCGGGAATCCGATCGTCGAGGGAACCAGAGCGTCTTTGTTCTCGCCGGCGATCGCAGCGTCTGGCCAAGAAAACAGGCGCCCCGCCGATCGCCGGGACGCCTTGCAACATGATTCAGGCGGATTTTATGCACGTCGCCCAAAAGTGCGCAGCGGTTTTGCGACAACGACATGCACAAAACAGAACCAAAGCGCAACGCGCTTTAGCGGGGCGCCAGCACCATCATCATCTGGCGGCCTTCGAGCTTCGGTTCGGCTTCGACCTTGGCGATGGGCGCCACTTCCTCGCGAACCTTGTTCAGAAGCTGCATGCCGAGTTCCATATGCGCCATCTCGCGACCGCGGAAGCGCAATGTCAGCTTGACCTTGTCGCCTTCCTCGAAAAAGCGCCGGACAGCCTTCATCTTGGTCTCGTAGTCGTGGCTGTCGATGTTCGGTCGCATCTTGATCTCCTTGATCTCGATGACCTTCTGGTTCTTGCGCGCCTCGGCCGCCTTCTTCTGGTTGGCGTATTTCAGCTTGCCGAGATCAAGGATCTTTACGACGGGCGGCACTGCATTGGGCGATATCTCGACCAGGTCGAGCCCAGCCTCTTCGGCGAGCAGCAATGCGTCGTTGATGGAGACATCGCCGCGGTTCTGGCCTTCGGCGTCGATTAGCTGGACCCGGGGAACCCGGATGTCACGGTTGGAGCGCGGGCCTTCCTTGGTGGGCGCCGCTGCTTTGAAAGGTCTGCGAATGGTCGTGGTCTCCTTGAGCCGTTTCGTTAAGGGGTTCTTCAGTTCAGAATTGCGAACGCGCAATGTGGTGAGCGCGCGGTCGGAGTCAATAGCACAGCATTCTCAGGAAATCACCTGCCCGATGAATGCTCCTCTGCACCAAGCGAAGAAAGTAGCAGAGCACTTTTCGTTGAACCCCCGCTTGTGCCAAAAGACCGGCGTGAGGGAATATACCATGAGCACCACCCCGATCTTCCTGGACGTCGACGGGACGAGCATCGCCGTCAGGCATGCGGCAGGTGCCGAGCCCGGCATCGTGTGGCTTGGCGGCTACAAATCCGACATGCTGGGCACCAAGGCCGAAACCTTGTCGGAATGGACGCGCAAAGAAGGCCGCGCCTTCCTGCGCCACGATTATTCCGGCCACGGCGAATCGAGTGGTGCCTTTGCCGACGGCACCATCTCGAAATGGCTGGGCGAGAGCCTGGCGGTTTTCCGCCGTTTCACCCAGGGCAGGCAAATCCTGGTCGGTTCGTCGATGGGCGCCTGGATCGCGCTGCGCATGGTGCAGGAGTTGCGCAAGGCGGGCGAGAACAGCGTCGCCGGCCTTGTGCTGCTGGCGCCGGCGCCCGATTTCACGTTCGAACTGGTGGAGCCGGTGCTGACCGGTGCGCAGAAGCGCGACCTCAGGAAAAAGGGCTTTTTCGAAGAGCCGTCGGACTATTCCGCCGAACCGTACATCTACACGCGCGCACTGATCGAGGACGGCCGCAACAACCGGGTGATGACCGGGCCGATCGACACGCACTGTCCGGTCCACATCCTGCAAGGCCTGGCCGATCCCGACGTGCCGTCGAGCCATGCGTTGAAGCTGGTCAGCCTGCTGCCGGCCGACGACGTCACGCTGTCGCTCATCCCGGACGGCGACCACCGCCTGTCGCGGCCACAGGATCTCGACATGCTGGTGCGGACGGTGGACGCTATGGTGCGGCAGGCGGGATAGAGGCATGCGCATTTCCATTCCGGTGTCCGCCTTCGTCGCGGCGATCGTCGGCTTCGGCGGTACGCTGGCCATCGTCATTGCCGCCGCCAAGGCGGTCGGCGCAACGCAGGTCGAGACCGCAAGCTGGGTGACGGCGCTTTGCCTGGCGATGGCGATCGAGAGCCTGTGGCTGTCCTGGCGCACAAAAATGCCGGTCATCACCGCATGGTCGACGCCAGGCGTGGCGCTGATCGCCGCGTCGACCGGCTTTTCGATGGGTGAGGCGGTTGGCGCCTTCGTCGTCACCGCGGTCCTGCTGATCGCCACAGGCCTGTTCGGGCCCTTGACCAAGCTGATCGCCAGAATACCGGCGTCGGTCGCATCCGGAATGCTGGCCGGCATCGTCGTCACCTTCGCCATCAATGCGGTCAAGACCGTTCCCGTCGACCCCTGGCTGATCCTGCCGCTGGTTGCGGCATTCTTCGTCATTCGCCTGTTCAACCCGGCGCTGTCGGTGCTGCTGGTGCTGATCGGCGGCGGTCTCGCCGCCTTCCTCACCGGCCGGGTCGGCGGTCTGCCGGCACCGGAACTCTCAAGCTTGACGCTGGTGATGCCGCAGTTCACCGCCACTGCAATCATCGGCCTCGCCTTGCCGCTCTACCTCGTCACCATGGCCTCGCAGAACCTGTCCGGCCTCGCCGTGCTGAGGGCAGCCGGCTATCATCCCGAACCCGGGCCGCTGATCGGCGTCACCGGCCTGTTTTCGCTGCTGACGGCGCCGTTCGGCGCCTCGACCACCAATCTGGCGGCAATCTCGGCGGCGATCTGCACCGGGCCCGACGTGCATCCCGATCCGGCCGAGCGCTGGAAGACCGGGCCGTTCTATGCGTTGGCCTATCTCGTCTTTGCCCTGTTCGGCGCCTCGCTGGTGGCGATCTTCGCCGTATTGCCGCAGAGCCTGATTGCGCTGGTCGCCGGCCTGGCGCTGATGGCGCCGCTCGCCAATGCACTGTCGATCGCCTTGAAAGATGAGGACGAGCGGATGGCCGCCACCGTCACCTTCGCCGTCACCGCATCGGGGCTGACGCTGTTCGGCGTCGGCGCGGCGTTCTGGGGGCTGATTGCCGGATTGGTCGTGCTTTTCCTCGAAAATCTCAAAAAGCGATAATCATTTCAGCCGCTTGTCCGGTTTTGGCGATCACTGTCTTGAATCGCCGTTTTCTCCATCCCATTTCGATTCAACGCAGCCGGATTTGGCTGTCTCCAACTGAAGGATTGGGAGAAATGAACACATCTGCATTGATCCGTCCGGCCTGGACGCCGGCGACCATCGCGTTGATGGTGATCGGGTTCATGGTGTTCTGGCCGCTCGGCTTGGCCATGCTCGCCTACATCATCTGGGGCGACCGGCTCGAGGGCTTCAAGCGCGACGTCAACCGCGCCACCGACGGCATCTTCGCCGGTTGCCGCCGCGGTTCCGACAAGGCCGCGCGCTGGGGTCATGGCTCCGCCCGCACCGGCAACGTCGCTTTCGACGACTGGCGCGAAAAGGAACTCGAGCGGCTTGCCGAGGAACGCCGCAAGCTCGACGAGATGCTGAGCGAGTTCGACGAATATGCCCGCGAGTTGCGCCGCGCCAAGGATCAGGAAGAGTTCGATCGCTTCATGGCCAATCGCAACAAGTCGACGTCCCCCACGACCGGGTCGGCGACGAACAACAAATCCAGCGGCAAGTCCACGCCAGGCCTGCTCGACGAGTAAGGTCCCGTGCGCAGATAGATAATCCAACGGCGTCGCGTCAGCGGCGCCGTTTCTTTTTTGTTCTAGTCGTTTCCCTCGAATCACGTATCGTCCCGGAATGTCCTTCGGCTTCTTTCGCACCCCGACGAAACCCAAACCCACGCCCGTCGTGGAGCGCGAGCATTGCGTTGCCGGCCGCACGCTGCCGCTCAAGATCGTCGAGAACGACCGTGCCCGCCGCCTTACACTGCGCATCGATTCCGGCGGCCGCGGCTTGCGCATCACCGTGCCGCCGGGGCTGCGGCGCGGCGAGGTGGAAAAATTCCTCGACCGCCATCAGGACTGGCTGGAGCAAAGGCTAGCCAAAGTGCCCAACCGGCCGCAGGTGCGGCCCGGCATCAAGATACCGGTGCGCGGCGTGCCGCATCGCATCGTCCATGAACCGTCGAAACGCGGCACCGTCACGCTGTCGCGCGACGAGCGCGGGCCGCTGATGATCGTGCATGGCGAACGCGTGCATCTGCCGCGCCGCATCGCCGATTTCCTCAAGCGCGAAGCCAAGCGCGAGATCGAAGCGCTGGTGACCAAGCACAGCGCGGCGGTCGGCAAGCGCGCCAAGGCGATCCGCTTCAAGGATACGTCGAGCCGCTGGGGGTCGTGCACGTCGGACGGCAATCTGTCGTTTTCCTGGCGCATCATGATGGCGCCGCGGCCAGTGATAAACTACCTCGTCGCGCATGAGGTGGCGCATCTCAAGGAGATGAACCACGGGCCTAAATTCTGGAAGTTATGCGAGCAGCTTTGCCCGGATACCGAACGCTGCAAGGATTGGCTCAAGCGCAATGGCGGCGCGCTGCAGGCGATCGCGTTCGAGTAGTTGTCCGATCAATCGTCATTCGCCGCGTTCAACTCCTCCGGCCGCAATCCCTCATCGACATGGCGCGGCCACGGCAGGAAATCCCGCTCGAAGCCATCGTTGCTGAAATAAGCCAGCGCCCGGTGCGCTTCCGCACCGTTGAAGGCTGCCTTGTCCATCAAATGAGCGATGACCTCATGGGCCTGTGCCAGCTTTTGCCTGAGTTCCGCGACGGTCTTTTCCGGCATGATCTTTGTTCTCCCGCCTTTGTGCCTGAGCAAGTAGCGCGTTGCGGTCTTATATTAGCAAGGTGGCGCGTTCCGCTCTTACATTAGCTACATTAGCAAGGTAGCGCGTTCCGCGCTGGCGGCAAACAGGATGCTTTTTCTCGACTCTTTGGCCGTTTCGTGCCAATCCCGCGCCATGGCGCTCGACATCAAGATATGCGGGTTGAAGACCGACAAGGCACTGGCCGCGGCATTGGCCGGCGGCGCCAGCCATGTGGGCTTCATTTTCTTTGCCAAAAGCCCGCGCTATGTCGAGCCGGCGGAAGCCGGCCGCCTGCGCGAAGCGGCGCGCGGCAAGGCCAAGGCGGTTGCGGTGACGGTCGACGCCAGCGATGCGTTCCTGGATGAGATCGTTGAAAAGATGCAGCCCGACATGCTGCAACTTCACGGCGCCGAGCCCCCCGAGCGGGTGGCCGAGGTGAAGGCCCGCTACCGCTTGCCGGTGATGAAGGCGCTGCCGGTCGGCGAGGCTGCCGATCTCGCGCGGGTCAAACCCTTCATCGGCATTGCGGACCGCTTCCTGTTCGATGCCAAGCCGCCTAGGGGTTCGGAATTGCCGGGCGGCAACGGTCTTGCCTTCGACTGGCGCATTCTGGCTGGCCTTGACGCCGGCGTTGATTACATGCTTTCCGGTGGGCTCAATGCCGGCAATATCGGCGACGCCTTTCGGCTGGCGAACCCGCCCGGAATAGATGTTTCTTCGGGCGTGGAGAGCGCGCCGGGCGTCAAGGAACCGGCGCTGATCGAACAATTTTTCCGCGCCGTCGGGGCAGCACGCGACAACCGCGCCGCCTGACCACGCTTCAAACCTCAGACCAGGAGATCGGCGATGGACAAGCCGGCGATACCGAATTCCTTCCGCACCGGCCCCGATGAGCAGGGCATGTTCGGCATTTTTGGCGGTCGTTTCGTTGCCGAAACGCTGATGCCGCTGATCCTCGAGCTGGAGCGGCACTGGAACGAGGTCAAGAACGACCCGGATTTCAAGGCCGAACTGACCGATCTCTCGACGCATTACGCCGGGCGGCCGTCGAAGCTCTATTTCGCCGAAGGCCTGACCAGGCATCTTCGTGAGGTCTCCTTGGCAAAGGGCCTCGGGGGCGGCGCAAAGGTCTATTTCAAGCGCGAGGACCTGAACCACACCGGCTCGCACAAGATCAACAACTGCCTCGGCCAGATCCTGCTCGCCAAGCGCATGGGCAAGACGAGGATCATCGCAGAGACCGGTGCCGGCCAGCATGGCGTCGCTTCCGCCACGGTCGCGGCGCGCTTCGGGCTTCCTTGTATCGTCTATATGGGCGCGACCGATGTCGCCCGGCAAAGCCCCAACGTCTTTCGCATGAAGCTTCTGGGCGCCGAGGTGCGGCCGGTGACGGCCGGCCACGGCACGCTGAAGGACGCCATGAACGAGGCCCTGCGCGACTGGGTGACCAACGTCGAGGATACCTATTATCTGATCGGCACCGCCGCCGGCCCGCACCCCTATCCGGAGTTGGTGCGCGACTTCCAGTCGGTGATCGGCACCGAGGCGCGCGCCCAGATCCTCGAGCAGGAAGGCCGGCTGCCGGACACCATCATCGCTTGTGTCGGCGGCGGTTCCAACGCTATCGGCCTGTTCCATCCCTTCCTCGACGACAGTGGGGTGCGCATCATCGGCGTGGAAGCCGGAGGCCGCGGCCTCGACGGCATCGAGCATTGCGCCTCGATGAGTGCCGGCGCGCCCGGCGTGCTGCATGGCAACCGTACCTACCTCCTGCAGAACGCCGACGGCCAGATCATGGACGGCCACTCGATCTCGGCCGGCCTCGACTATCCCGGCGTCGGGCCGGAGCACTCATGGCTGCGCGATTCCGGCCGCGTCGACTACGTGCCGATCCTCGACAGCGAGGCGCTGGAGGCGTTCCAGTTGACGACACGCGTCGAGGGCATCATTCCTGCGCTTGAATCGGCCCATGCCATCGCACAGGCGGTGAAGATCGTGCCTGACATGGACAAGGACCAGATCGTCATCGTCAACCTGTCCGGCCGCGGCGACAAAGACGTGCATACGGTGGCCAATATGCTGGGCATGGAGATCTGATCATGGCCACCCGTATCGACCGCCGCATGGCAAAGCTGAAGGCCGAGGGCCGACCGGCACTCGTAACCTATTTCATGGGCGGCGACCCTGACTACGACACGTCGCTCTCGATCATGAAGGCGCTGCCCGGCGCCGGCAGCGACATCATCGAGCTCGGCATGCCGTTTTCCGATCCGATGGCCGACGGCCCCGCGATCCAGGCGGCCGGCTTGCGGGCGCTGAAGGGCGGCCAGACACTGGTCAAGACACTGAAGATGGCCTCGGAATTCCGCGCCGGCGACAGTGAAACGCCGATCGTCTTGATGGGCTATTACAATCCGATCTACATCTACGGCGTCGAGCGCTTCCTGAGCGACGCGCTGGCCAGCGGCATAGACGGGCTGATCGTCGTCGACCTGCCGCCGGAGATGGATGAGGAACTTTGTATCCCGGCACTCAAGGCCGGCATCAATTTCATCCGGCTGGCGACGCCGACCACCGACGACAAGCGCCTGCCCAAGGTGCTGCAGAACACCTCCGGCTTCGTCTATTATGTGTCGATGACCGGTATCACCGGTTCGGCGCTGGCCGACACCGGCAAGGTGGCGGCAGCTGTCAAGCGCATCAAGAGCCATACCGACCTGCCGGTCTGCGTCGGCTTCGGCGTCAAGACAGCAGAGCAGGCGCGCATCATCGGCGCGTCGGCCGACGGCGTCGTTGTCGGCACCGCGATTGTCAATGCCGTCGCCAACGTGCTCGGGCCGAAGGGCGAAAAGACCGCCGATCCGGCCGAGGCCGTCGCCACGCTGGTCAGCGGGCTTTCGCAAGGGGTTCGCGCGGCTCGCCTTGCTGCCGCCGAATAATCTTCCTACGTCTTCTTAAGGGACAGGAGCCGAAGCGATGAACTGGATCACCAATTACGTCCGTCCGAAGATCAATTCGATGCTCGGCCGCCGCACCGACATGCCAGAAAACTTGTGGATCAAGGATCCCGAGACCGGCGAAATGGTGTTCCATAAGGATCTGGAGCAGAACCAGTTCGTTATCCCGTCCTCCGGCCACCATATGAAGATATCGGCTAAGGAACGGCTGAAATTCTTCCTCGACGACGGCAAATACGAGACGCTCGAGAACCCCAAGGTCGTTCAGGATCCGCTCAAGTTCCGCGACGAGAAGCGCTACGCAGACCGGCTGAAGGATGCCAAAGCCAAGACCGGCATGGAAGACGCCATCATCAATGCGCTGGGCACGGTCGAAGGCGTGCCGGTGGTGGTGACGGTGCAGGATTTTGCCTTCATGGGCGGCTCGCTCGGCATGGCGGCAGGTGACGCCATCGTGCATGGTTTCGAGGTCGCCTTGCAGCGCAAGCGGCCGCTGATCCTGTTTGCGGCCTCCGGCGGCGCCCGTATGCAGGAAGGCATCCTGTCGCTGATGCAGTTGCCGCGGACCACGGTCGGCGTCGACAGGCTGAAGGAGGCCGGCCTGCCCTACATCGTCGTCCTGACCAACCCGACGACCGGCGGCGTCACCGCCTCCTACGCCATGCTGGGTGACGTGCATATTGCCGAGCCAGGCGCGCTGATCGGCTTTGCCGGACCGCGTGTCATCGAGCAGACGATCAGGGAAAAACTGCCCGAAGGCTTCCAGCGCGCCGAATATCTGATGGAACACGGCATGGTCGACATGGTGGTGTCACGGCTGGAGATGCGCCAGACGATTGCGCGGCTGCTGAGAATGCTGCTCAAGCTGCCGGAGGAGCAAAAACCGCAGGAGCCGGAGATCCTGCCCCCGTCGGTAATTCCGGCCGAAGCCCGGCCGCACGCCTGACGCATTCGCCACGAACTGCGATTGCGCGCCATCCGTGACGCGCCTAGAGCGGTTCCGGTTCTCCTGGAACCGGTAACCCGCTCTAACTATCTGTTTTGCCGCATTTATGCGGACGCCAAATGATTCCATTTGGCTGCAAAATGCTCTAGGATTCGCCATGACCACGCTTGCCGCCGACCGCGAAATCGAAAGCCTGATGGCGCTTCACCCGAAGGGCTTCGACCTTTCGCTCGACCGCATTTCGCGGCTGCTCGAACGCCTCGGCAATCCGCAGGACCAGCTGCCGCCGGTCATCCACATCGCCGGCACCAACGGCAAGGGCTCCTGTGCCGCCTTTTCACGGGCGCTGCTCGAAGCAGCCGACTACCGCGTCCACGTCCACACCTCGCCACACTTAGTGAACTGGCACGAGCGCTACCGGCTGGCCGCAGATGGCGGCGGCAGGCTGGTTGACGACAAGGTCTTCGCCGAAGCCATCGCCCGGGTCGCCGAGGCCAATCAAGGCCAGAAGATCACCGTCTTCGAAATCCTCACCGCCGTCACCTTCCTGCTGTTTTCTGAACATCCGGCCGATGCTGTCATCCTCGAGGTCGGCCTTGGCGGCCGCTTCGACGCCACCAATGTCATCGCCGAGCCGGCCGTGTCGGTGATCATGCCGGTCTCGCTCGACCACGAAGCCTATCTCGGCGACCGCGTCGAGCTGATCGCCGCCGAAAAGGCCGGCATCATCAAGCGCGGGTGCCCGGTCGTCATCGGCGCGCAGGAGAGCGAGACGGCCCAGCAGGTGCTCATCGAAACCGCCGAACGGCTCGACTGCCCCGCCTTCGTCTATGGCCAGGATTTCCTTGCCTTTGAGGAAAACGGCCGCATGGTCTATCAGGACGAAGATGGATTGATGGACCTGCCGCCGCCGCGCCTGCCGGGGCGCCATCAATTCGCCAATGCGGCGGCGGCGATCGCGGCAGTCAAGGCGGCCGGCTTCGAGATCGGCCACCGCGCTGCCGAGAAGGCGATGGCGAATGTCGCCTGGCCGGGCCGCATGCAGAAGCTGCCGCAAGGCCGGCTGAGCGAACTGGCGCCGAAGGGCGCCGACATCTGGCTCGACGGCGGCCATAATCCCGGCGCCGGCGTGGTCGTCGCTGAGGCGCTGGCCGAGCAGGAGGAAAAGAACCCGCGGCCGCTGTTCCTGATCTCGGGCATGATCAACACCAAGGACCAGAGCGGCTATTTCCGGGCCTTCAAAGGGCTGGTGCGGCACGTCTACACCGTGCCGGTGAGCATGAGCGACGCCGGCGTGCCGAACGACGAACTGGCGACGCGCGCCATTGAGGCAGGCTTGTCGGCCGAACCGGTTAGTTCCGTTGCAAACGCACTGATGCTGCTGCGCGATACATGGGACGGACCGCCGCCACGCATCCTGATCGGCGGATCGCTTTACCTGGCCGGCGCGGTGCTGGCCGAAAACGGCACGCCGCCAACCTGAGGCGTGCGTTCGCCCGGGCAGCGATGACGCCATACCTGTCAGATCACCGCGAGGAGCCAGTCATGATCAAGGTAAAGCAGCTCGCTCACGTTTGCATTTTCGCGAATGACCTGGAGATGACGCGAAGCTTCTATCGGGACGTCCTCGGCATGGACACTCAGTTCAATTTCCTGCGCGACGGGAAGACTTTCGGCTTCTACCTAAATTGCGGCAGCCGTAGCCACGTCGAGGTGTTCCAGAAAGACGGCGCAAGCTATAGCGACTTGAACCAGATCAACCACTTCTGCCTCGAAGTGGAAAACATCGACGCCGCGATCGCCCATCTGGGGTCAAAGGGGGTTGATGTCACTTCCAAGAAACGCGCGTGCGATGACACCTACCAGGCTTGGATCCGCGACCCCAACGGCGTGAAGATCGAACTGTTCGAATACACTGAGAAAAGCGCACAATTCCTCGGCGGCGATCGTATCGCGGATTGGTGAATAGCGCCGCGCCGGACAATTGTAGCGGCGCAGCCGGTGGTTGGTGGACTACTTCAGTTCGACCTCGATGAAGGCGAATTCGCCATCGTTTGCGCTGATGACGTCATGTTCGACGCCCTCATTGCGGAAATACGGCGAGCCCTTCTTCATTTCGGCAAAGGATTCCCCATCCTTGGTCAGGAGCTTCACCTTGCCGTCGGTCAGCGGCACGATCACATAGTCGTGGCCGTGGCGGTGCCAGCCGGTGTTGTCGCCGGGAGCGAAGCGGTATTCGGTGACGATGACGCGCTCATTGTCGATGAAGACGGTGGCCTTGGCGGATCCGGTCATATCGCTTCTCCTTTGTATTCAGAAGAGAAGAATACCGGGCGGCAAGCCGCGAGTGCCAGAGCGCCCCACCAATGACGCCAGCAAAAGAAAGCCCGGCGCGAGGCCGGGCTTTTCTGCAAAATTCTGATCGGATCAGGCGAGGCTGCCGTTGATCCAATGCGACAATGCCGTTTTCGGCGCAGCACCGACCTTCATGTCGGCGACTTCGCCGCCCTTGAAGATCATCAGCGTCGGGATCGAGCGCACGCCGAACTGCGCGGCCAGCTCAGGATTCTCGTCTATGTTGAGCTTGGCGATCTTTATCTTGCTGCCGAGTTCGATGGCGATGTCCTCGAGCGCCGGGGCGATCATCTTGCACGGGCCGCACCATTCCGCCCAGAAATCGACCACGACCGGCTCCTTGGCGTTGAGCACGTCGGCCTGGAAATTGCTCTTGTCGACCTTGACGGTGGCCATGCTGAGATCCTTTCGATTTGTTCGTCGCACCAAATGTGGTGGTGATCGCGTCCGTCTTCAAGCAAGTGTTGTGTCACGCTCCCGTGAGTCTAGCAAGCGCGTCGTCCATGGCCGCTGCCGGCAGCTCGATCAGCCGCGGCGCCTCGGTGAACAGCAGCGCCGCCGAGACCTCGCGTCCCGGATAGAGCGGCTGAAGCAGCGCGCGATAGAGTGCGAGCTGCAATACATAGGCTTGCGGCACTTCGACGAGCGTAGCCGGCGCTGGCCGATTGGTCTTGTAGTCGACGATCGAAACCTTGTCCGGCGTTACTGCCAGCCGGTCGATCTTGCCGGAAATCGAGCGCAGTTTGCCCCTCACTCCCAGGCTGCCCATGATGGCGACTTCGGCGCGCGAGTTCGGCGCAAATAGCGGCGCAAAGCGGCTGTCGGCAAGAATTCTGAAAACGCCAGCCAAGGCCTTGTCGCGCTCGTGGTCGGGCCATGCCGCGCCGACTCTTGCCAGATAGCGTTCGGCGGCATCCTGGCGTTCGCCCTCGGCGATGCCGGGCAGCATCTGCAGCAATTTGTGCAGCGCCAGCCCGCGCACGACGGCAAAGCCGGGCTCGGCGTCGGCATCCAGCACCGGCGAACGCGTGTCGGCCACCGCTTGCCGCGCCTCGTCGATCAGCACCGAGGCGCCGGACGGCGAGAGCGGCCGCGGCAATTCCTCGAAGGGCGGCAGAGGCTGGAACAGGGTTTCCGGCAATGGCGCAAAGCGTTCAGCCTGTCGTGCCTCATCCACGGACGCCAGTGGCATGGGCGTCAGTTTCGTTACCTGGAAACGATGCACGGTTTCGCCCGTGGCGGGATGCCGGCGTTCTTCGCTCTCCGTGGCACCGACCAGTGCGCGGCTGACGATCGAATGCCAGGTGCCGGTATTCGGCGCCCGTTTGCCATGGTAGCCGCAGACGATCAGCCGATCCTCGGCGCGGGTCATGCCGACATAGAGCAGCCGGCGATATTCATCGTCGGCGAGCTCTCGGGCGCGGGCCGATGCGGCGCGTGAAAATCCATTGGCGACATCGCTGGCTGAACGCCAGAGATAACCCTTGCCCTCCCAGCAGTCGCCCGAGCCTTCGAACGGCATCAATCTCGGCAGATGCTGGTCGCTGAACGGCGCGGAGCCGCCATCGACAAGGAATACCACCGGCGCCTCCAAGCCTTTGGCGGCATGCACGGTCATGACGCGAACCTCGTCGCGGGTCTGGTCCATTTCGCGCTTGATCTCGGGGCCGGCGTTTTCCAACGTCGACAGGAACGATTCCAGTCCCGGCAGGCCGGTCCGCTCCTCGGCCAGGCAAAAATTCAGGAATTCGTCGAGGATGTCGCCGGCCTCCGGCCCGAGCCGCGCGATCATCTTCTTGCGCAGGCCGTCGCGGGCGAGAGCTGCAGCATAGAATTCGAACACCGGCTTGAATGCGGCCTCGTTCGACCATGTGTCGAGCCGGCTGACGACGGCGGCCAACGCCTCGCTTTCGCCGGCATGCCGGCGCAGCGAGGCGATCAGCGAGACGCCCGACGGCCTCCCCGCAGCAAGCGCGAAAAGCTGCTCTTCCGAGACATCGAAGACCGGGCTGCGCAGCACGGCGGCCAGCGACAGATCGTCCTCGGGCTGGATGAGGAAATGACCGAGTGCGATCAGGTCCTTCACCGCGATATGGCTAGGCAGGCTGAGCCGGTCGGCGCCGGCCACGGGGATGTCGCGGCGCTTCAACGCCCGTGTCAGGGCATGGACGAAGCGGTCGCGCTTGCGCACCAACACCAGCACGTCGCCGGGCCGGAGTTTCTTGCCACGCCCTTCGATGACCTCGCCGCCGCCGATCCAGCCGGCAACGGTCGCTGCAACGTTTTCGGCAACGCGCACCGCCGGTGCGTGGGCGTGATCCACCGCTTGCGTCCAGTCGTCCGGTTCGTCGACGGTGTCGGCGCCGAGCGAGGGCCAGACCTCGACATAGCCCGGCGCATCGTTGCGGATCGCCTTGTGGTCGAGCGGATCGGGATCGTGGCTGATGCCGCGCCGCACGTTCGGGTCGGCAAAGACACGATCCACCGCCGCAAGCACGTCGTCGGTCGAGCGAAACGACCAGGTCAGCTTGAGATCGGCGAAGGCGGCGGCGGCGGATCTGACTTTGCCGGCAAACAAAAGCCGGCTGTCGGCAAAGGAGTCCGGGGCGGCTCCCTGGAAGGAATAGATCGACTGCTTTTCGTCGCCGACCGCAAAGATGGTGCGGTGGACGGCGTCGCGTGCGCCGAGTCCGGCAAAGAACTCCTCCGCCAGCCGCTTGACCACCTCCCACTGGTCGGGACTGGTGTCCTGCGCCTCGTCGAGGAGGATGTGGTCGATGCCCTGGTCGAGCTTGTATTGCACCCATGGGCCGGCGTCGGGCCGCGCCAGTAGATGGACCGTGCGGGTGATCAGGTCGTTGAAGTCGAGGAAGCCGCGGGCGCGCTTCAATTGCTCGTAGCGGGCGATCAGCCAGTCGGCGATGGTCAGCGCCGCACGGGTGCCCTCCAGCATCCTGAACAAGGCCAGCCGGTCGGACATTTCGAGAATGGCTTCGACCGCCGCCAGATATCGTTCGGCAAGATCGGGCAACCGGTCAAGCAATGCCCTTTTAAACGTCTTTGCCGGATCGTAAGGCTCGCCGTCGGCCCTCAGGAAAGCCTTGGAGAGCAAATTCAGGCGACGTACCGGATGCTCCTCGGCGAAGGCGAGACGGGCGTATGGCAGCATATTGTTCAGCACCACGCGCGCATCGGCGGCCTCGGCCGCCCGTGAAAAGGTGACGAGATAATCCGGCAGGAAGCCGGGCAGCGGCCAGACGGAGGCGGCTATGCCTTCGGCCGTCTGGCCGGCGCGGAACTGAAACTCGTCGAACAGCGCCTGAAAACCCTCGCCGCCGGCCGCGGCGATGAACGCACGCAAACCATCGCGCTTGCGCACGATCTCGGCCAGCAGTGCGTCGAGCCCATGTTCGCCGCCGCGCTCCAGCACGGTGGCGAAGGCCTCGGCCAATGCCGTATCGCCTGCAACGCCGCCCGAAATCATGTCGCGGCGGGCGGCGGCGAACAGCGAAGCCTCCATTTGCGGATCGAGCATTTCGAAATGTGCCGGGATATTGGCTTCCAGCGGGAACTGATGCAGCACCGATTCGCAGAAGGCGTGGATGGTCTGGATCTTCAGCCCGCCCGGTGTCTCCAGCGCCTCCGCAAACAACCGCCGCGCCCGGCGCATGGTTTCGCGGCCGGGCTGGCGGCCGTCCAGCGCCTCTATCCGTTTCGAGAGCTCGGCATCGCCCAAGGTCGTCCATTGCGACAGGGTCGAAAACACACGGTTCGACATGTTGGCGGCTGCGGCACGCGTATAGGTCAGGCACAGGATCTTGGACGGATCGGTGCCACGCAGCAAAAGCCGGATGACGCGCTGGGCGAGTACATGGGTCTTGCCGGATCCGGCGTTGGCCGACACCCAGGCGGAATTGCGCGGGTCGGACGCGCTTGCCTGGCTCGCGGCAGTGTCGCTTGGAATGGGGTAGGCCTTTTTCATGCCTCCCCCCCCTCGTCGTCGGCGTCGCCGCCGGCCGACCATTCGAGCACGCGGGCGAGATGGTCATAGTCGCCGTCGGTCTCGCCCTCGCGGAACGGCAGCGCCCGCGACAGATAGCCGGTCGCCGGGTCGGCGTAGTGGATCAGCAGTTTTTCCAGCCGCGCCCACGCTTCTTCGGCGAGATCGGCGGCGGTTCGCGGCTTGCGGTTGTATTCGAGGATGGATTCCTCGAACACTTCGCCATTCGGCCTCAGCCGCACGAAGGCCAGTTGCGACGGCTCGCATGCGCCAAGCTCCTTGAAAGCGCCGCGCCTGAGCAGCGCGCCCTCCAGCGCCAGTTGCGGCGCGAGCAGCGTGTGCGCCTGTGCCTTGGATGGCGACGAGCCGGTCTTGTAGTCGAGGATGTCGGCCATTCCGCCAGCCAGCAGATCGATGCGATCGGCATAGCCGGACAGAGTTACACCGGATCGGCCGACCCCGGTCTTTTCGGCGCGTTCCTCGGCGTGCCGCCGTGCCACGGCTGCGGCCCGGCCGCGCTCCCATTCGATGATGCCGGCGGCAAGCTTTTCGAAGCGTGGCCACCACACCGCCTCGACATCGGCGGGCAGCGCAGCCTCGGCAAAGCAGGAGCGGCCTGCGGCGATGAGCCCGTCCAGCGCCTCCGGCGCGCGCGGGTCGGCCACCCTCGCTGAGAAGAGGTGCAGAATTGCGTGAAACAGCGTGCCACGCTCGGCGGCGCCCGGATCGCGAATGACCGGATCGAGCGGCATCAGGCCGAGTATCCTCCTGGCATAGACCGCATAGGGATCGCGACGCAGCGTTTCGATCTCGGTGACCGAGAAGTGGTGCGGCCGTACGGTGAGCGGCGGTTTCGGCTGCGGCCGCGGCGCAAAGTCCTGCTTTTCGCCGGCATCGAGCACACGCGCCCAGGCAAGCAGTTCATCGCCGCGCCGGCGAAGTGCCGTAGCATGGTCCTCGCCGACGAAGGTAAGGATACGCTGCAGCCAGCGCGAGGGCACCGACGGTGCGTCGCCAGAACGGGCGGAGCGGGCCAGCACCAATTTCTTGGCGCCCATGGCCATCTGGAAATCATGGGCGGCAAGGCCGATGCGCCGCTCCGGCGGTTCAAGATCGATGCCGGTCTTCATCAGCCGCGACATGAAGCGGTCGCTCTCCGGCTTGCGCGGCCACACGCCTTCGTTGAGCCCGCCGACGACCAGCGTATCGACATCCTGAAGCCGCGCTTCCAGCACACCCCAGATGGCGATGTTCCTGTCGGTGCCTTGCGCCGGCTTGACCATCTCGGGCGCGATCAGCGCCTCCATCACGTCAGGCCATTCGTCAGCCGCGAAGGAGAACGACACCGAGGCCGCGACCAGCCCGCGCAAGAGCTCGGCAAGCTTTTCGCCGGCATCGCCGGCATAGAGTTCGCTCAGGCTGCCGTCGGCGGCGCGTCCGAGGCTTTCGAGCGCAACGACGCTGGCACGCACAAGCGTGACAAGATCGGCATTCTCCTGGCCGCGAAAAGCTACCAGCGGCGCCAGCGCAGCCGTTAGCCGGATCAGCAGCTCGCGCGCCTGTTCGATGCGCCTGACCGAGAGGCGCGATCGCCAGAAAGGCGGGCGGCGATTGCCGCCGCCGTCGAATTCGAGGAGCCGGGTGTCGAAGAGCTGCGGCAGCGACGCGACGTCCGGACGCCCGGTGCCACCGCGCAGCGCCACGAGTTCGACGATTTCGGCCGCATGGCGCACGCTTGCCCGCTCCTGGCCGAGGCCTAGCAGGGGATGCTTGAGCAGCGACAGTAAGGCGACCGGGTCGCCCGGGCGGAAGGCTGCCTGAAGCGCCAGCCTGAGCAGGCTGGCGGCTGGCGTGTTGATGAGCGGCGTGCCCCCGGAATCGTCGGCGGCGACGCCGAAGCGCAACAGCTCGACCGAGACGCGCCGCGCCAGCGCGCGATCGCCGGTGACCAGCGCGGCGCGCTGGCCGGGCCGGTCGACGGCCTGTTTGAGCGCGACGGCGATCGCCACGGCTTCATCGCGTTCGCTGGCGGCTTCGAGAAGCGTCACGTCAGCGAAGGCCTCGGCAATATCACCGGCGGTAAAGCGGGCGCGCGTCTCGGCCCAGAGCTCGGTAGTCTCCGCCGGGCGAAGCGCTTCGCCGACGAGTGCGGCGCGCAATGCAAGCGGCCGCGGCGCAACAGCAAGGTCCTCGACGTCGGCGTGCGGCACGCCGATCTTGCCGATCAACTTTGCCAGGCCGTATTGCGGGTGGCCAAGCAGGGCCGGGCGCGCACCGAGCGCACTGATGGCGGCAAAGGACGGCTCGTCCAGTGTCCGGTCGAGCCCGGGCAGCACAACGGCGCCATTGGGCAGACCGGCGATCACGGCAAGCAGCTCGGCCGTGGCTGGGATCGATCCTGTGGAGCCGGCGGCGATCACCGGCCCGGCCGGCGGATTGCGCCTGAGCCGCGCCGCCTCCAGCCTTATCAGGGCATTGCGATGCGCGGCGGGATTGGAGCGATGGCGTTCCTCGAGCAGCTTGGGCCAGTTCTCGGTCACGATGCTCAGGAAATCGAGCGTCACCTGCCACCAGCCTGCGAGATTGCCGGTCACAAGGTCGGCGAGCCTCGCCCAATCCGTGCCCTCGGTCTCGATCCCATCCATCAGCCGCGCCAGGTCGCGCGCCAGCCAGAGGGCGTCGGCGGCGGAGGCCGGGATGACGATCTCCTCGTCGAACAATGCGGCGACATGTGCCGGCAGGCGGCGTTTCCACGCTCGCACCAGCGGCGCCAGCAGCAGCAGGCGCTCGACCGCGGCGATCGGCGGCGCAAGGTCGATGGCGGCCGAAGCTCCTGCCTCGAAGGCCGCTTCATCTTCGTCGAATTCGCCAAGCGGGCGGATGACCGGCAGGATCGCCGAGCGGCTTCCCGAGCGCGAGAGAGCATCGACGAATTCGCCGCGAAGCGCCCGCGCCGCACGGCGCGTCGGCACATAGATGGTGAGATCGGCCAGCATCAGCGGATCGCCATCATAGGCAAAGCCGGGAACCAGGCGCCCTGCAAGCAGCGCCTCGGCCAGCGTCGGCAGGAACGGCGCTCCGGGCGGAATCGAGAAAACGCGGCGGGAGCCGCTCATTTCGACTCGGTAAGAGCGCCGGGTGCCTCAGCAACAGCATTGGGCGTGCCGGCAAGCGCGGCGGCGACCGCTGCTTCCGCCCGCGGGATCGCGTCAGGTGTGCCGACAGTGATCCAGTGACCCTGCATCTTCATGCCGAACAGGCGGCCGGCGGCGATTGCCGCATCGAAATAGGCGTTGAGCGACAGCGGGCCGGCCGGCGCATTCTTGAAGATGCGCGGATGGACGATTGCGGCGCCGGCATAGATCAGGCCGGCCGGATCGTTGTTCGCACGCCGCAAGGCGCCATCCGGCGCCATCAGGAAATCGGTGCCGCCGCTATGTCCGGTTGCCGACTGGAGATCCGCAAGCATCAGCAGAATGTCCCTTGTCGCGCCCTCCCATGCAAGGGCAAGACGCCTGAGATTGGAAAAGCCGCTGTCTATCCAGAAGGTGTCCGCGTTAAGCACATAGAAGGGCGCCCCTAACCAGGGCAATGCCTTGACGATGCCGCCGGCAGAGTCGAGCAAGCCGCTGCTCTCATCCGAAATGACGATTCTCGGCGCATTGCGGCGGGCTACATGGTCCACGATCTGTTTCGGCAGGTAGTGGACGTTGACGACGGCCTTGGCGACGCCGGCTTCGGCCAGGCAATCCAGCCCCCAGTCGAGCAATGTCTTGCCGGCGATCTTGACCAGCGGCTTCGGCATGGTGTCGGTGATCGGCCGCATGCGCTTGCCGAGCCCGGCGGCGAGCACCATGGCGGTCGTTGGCATCGGTCCCTCGTCCGACACCGCCAGGCCTGAATCCTTAGCCGTCAAATCGAGCGTTCCTCCAGCAAGCCGTGGGCGATGTAGAAATCCTGCAGCCCGGCCAGCGCCGGATGCGCCAGCGCCCGGCGAAGATAGTCGCGGATGCGCGGCAGATGCTTCAGATAATAAGGCTTGCCGTCGCGTTTTTCGAGCCGCACGAAGATGCCGAGTACCTTGGAATTGCGCTGTGCGGCCATGATTGCATAGGTTTCGAGGAATTCGTCCTCGTCGAAGACGCCGGCAGCGCGCCGCGCGGCGATATAGGCGGCGAGCGTGTGCTTTTCGATTTCAGGTGAAATGGTGACGCGCGCGTCCATGGCGAGCGAGGCGACGTCGTAGGCGGACGGTCCGATCAGCGCATCCTGGACATCGACGACGCCGAGGCGGTCATGACCGGAACGGTCAGCGCGCCAGATCAGGTTGGGCGAATGGAAGTCGCGCAACATAAGCGTGTATTCGCGCCCCTCGAGCCGATCGAGCACCGCATTCCATTCGCTGCGGTAGCCGGCGCGCAGCGCCTCGCTTGGCGGAGCGCCTGAAATCGCCGGGACATACCAGTCGACCAGCAATTCGGCCTCGATCATCATGGCGTCGCGGTCGAAAGGCGGCACCTCGTGGAAGACGCCGGGGCCGGCCTGTATGCGGGCCGGCCATGTTTTGCCGTGCATCATGGCAAGCAGTTCGGCCGCCGCCGCATAACGCGCGGCCACCGGCTGGCCGCGCTTGTCGAGGAAGCCTTGGGAACCGAGATGCTCCAGCAGAAGAAAACCCTGCTCGAGATCCTGGGCATGGATTTCCGGGACGCTGACACCGCCGGCCCGCAAGGCCCGGTCGATGGCGACGAATGCCGAAACGGATTGCGCCGTGTGGGCGATCTCGGCATAGGGTTTGCCGTCGCGGATTGGCGGTCCGAGCACCAGTCTTGGCGAGTTCATCAGCACGCGCGGCGGAAATCCGGCGAGCGTGACGATCTCGTAGGAGCGAGCCGAGGCATCACCAATGAAATATCGCCGCTGCGCTTCGCCCCAACCGGCCTGCCCGAGAAAATCGCGCATTGCCAGCGATCGCGCCGCGCGCTCGAAGGCGGCGCCCTCCCCCGACAGTCTCGCCAGTCGGCCGTCGCCCTGCTGGAGAAGTTCGACCAGCACCGAGGTTTTCGGCAAATATGCCTCTGCCCGCTCCGGCCATTCAACCAGCGCAGCCGCTTGCGTCAGCGCCTCGTCGAAGCCCAGCTCGTCCAGCTCGGATGCCGTGCCCAAGCGGTAGAGATCGAAATGATGGACCGGCACACGCGTGTCGTAGCTCTGGACCAGCGTGAAGGTCGGGCTCGGCACGTCTAGGCCGGCATCGTCGGCCAGCGCCCTGATCAGCGCCCGTGCCAAGGTCGATTTGCCGGCGCCGAGATCGCCCTTGAGAGCGAGCACGTCGCCAATGCGCAGCGACATGGCAAGATCCTCGCCGAGCCTTGCCGTCGCAGCCTCGTCGGCGAGAAAACGCTCCAGCACCAATACCGCCATCGACCGCGCTACTCGGCCGCCGCACGGATGCCCGACGGCGTGTCGGGAAAGGCGCAAACAACTGTCGTGCCCTTATCCCTGCCGGTCTCGATGCGGACGCTGCCGCCATGGAGTTCGACAAAGCTCTTGACGATCGACAGGCCGAGCCCGGCGCCACGGCGGCGGCCGCCATTGGTGCGCGGCTCGAAGCGCCGGAACACTGACTCAAGCAGGTCCGGCGGCATGCCGGGGCCGTCATCGTGAACGGAAAATTCCACGCCGTCGGCAAGCTGGCGGCAGGCGAGCGTTATGGTACTCGCCTCCGGCGCGTAATTGGCGGCATTGCTGAGCAGATTGTAGAGTATCTGGCGGACGCGGATCTCGTCGCCGTGGAAGGTCTTCGGCGCGGCAGCCGCGTCGATCCTAAGCTTGATCGCATGTTCCTCCAGCCGATCGGCGACCAGTTCGGCGGCGGCTGTGATGGTTCGATTGATGTGAACTTCGGAAATGTCGAGTTCCATGATGCCGGCATCCACCGTCGCCAGATCGAGGATGTCGTTGACGATGGTGAGCAGGACCGAGGAGGACGAGCCGACATGCCCGATATATTCGCGTTGCTTCTGGTTCAACGGACCAGTCGACGGCAGTGAAAGAAGCTCGGTAAAGCCGATGATGTTGGTGAGTGGCGAGCGCAGCTCATAGGAGACGTGCTGCACGAATTCGTTCTTGATTTGGTCGGACTTTTGCAGCGCCTCATTCTTGTCCTTCAGCGCCCGCTCGACATTGACGCTGTCGGTAACGTCGACGAAGGTCATCATCACCTGGCCGTTGGGCAAAGGGATGACGGCGTAGCGCAAAACGGTGCCGTTGTTCAATTCGGTCTGGCCGTGGCGGTCGCGGCGCTCGTCGTCGAAGCCTGTGATGGCGGCAACGAACCCGCCCCACGGACTGTCGACGGCACGGCGGTCGCAAAGTTCGCGGATCGTCGAGACATGGACGTTGGGTTTTGAGGCATCGGCATCCAGCCCCCACAGTGCCGCGAAGGCCGGGTTGGACAATCTCAGCCTGCCGTCGGGGCCGAACACAGCGACGCCTTCGGCAAGGTTGTCGAGCGTCTCACCCTGGACCCGCACAGCGGTCTGATAGCGGCTTTCAAGGTCCATCTTCTCGGTCAGGTTCTCAAACACCCAGGTGACGCCGCCCTTGGGCTGCGGATTGGCGACGACGCGAATGGTTTTGCCGTCCGGCAGATGCCACCAATGCTCCTGCGATTCAACCGCGCGGTAGGCGCCGAGCAGGCTCTCTTTCCAGCGCCGCCATTCGGGCTGCTCGGCGATCTTGCCTTCGCTGCGCAGGCGGTCGAGCAGCAAGGCGTTATCCGGCGCGCTGTGCAGGAAGCCGCTGTCGAGGCCCCATAGTTTCTGGAACGCCTGATTGAAAAACCGCAATTTCTCGTCGGTATCGAAAATCGCCACGGCGGTGTTGAGCTGATCGAGCGTGTCGGCGTGGCTCTGCACGGTCCGCTCATATTCGGCGCGAATGGCCTCGATGGCGCTGATGTCGCAGGCAAGACCAGCCGAACCATCCGCCCCGGCAAAATCGGTCACGGCAAACATACGGCGGTCGCCTTCGATCACCGTGGAGAGCGTCTGTTCGAAGACGGGGTGCGACTTGTGCTGCTCAGCGATCGTGTCGCGCGCCTGGCCTCCGAGGAATTCCTTGCCGTCACGAACCGCCGCTTCGGCATTCTCGGCCTCGACCGCTTCGGCATAGGCGCGGTTGACCCATTTCAGCCGCCCGTCGACAGTACGCAGCCATGACGGCATCTTGAGCGCATCCAGAAGACCGATCAGCGTCTCATGGTCGGCGGCCAAGCGCTGGTTCTCGATCTTCAGCCTGGCCTGGCTTCGCTGTGTCTCCGAAAGCGAGACGAAGCGAACCAGCACATGCGCCGCACTCTTGCGGCCGTGAACCTCGAGCGGCTGGCCGGCCTGCGATTCGATGACCAGATCGAACGGCTTTGCCTTGTCCCGCAGTGATGCGACGGCATGTTCGAGTGCGGCCGCCGAACGCGGCATAAGCCAGCGGCCGAAAGCCAGGAAGGCCGCCCGGTCCTCCGGCGCGCCGCTCTCGAGCGGCAATGTCCCGACAAGCTCGGGCTTCTTGTTTTCGGCCGCCCATACGACCACGCGCTGATCGCGGGAATGGAGCAGCGCCTCGGAGCGCTGCAGCGCGGCATTGACGTCGGCGATACGGGTCCTGAGCTCGGCATTTTCCGCCGCGGTGCGCGCCCGTTCGCGGATCAGAAAGATGGCCGACAGCAATGCCGCCCCCATGACGCCGACGAACATGGCGAGTTGCATGACCTCGACCGTGCTGACTGACAGCCCGGCCTTTTGCGCCACGCGGGTTTGCGCATGTGCAGCAAAGCCAAGCAGCGGACCAACCAGCGCGGAAGAAGCAAGCAGCACCCCGACACGGGTGCCGGCACGCCACAAAAGGCTGCCGCCTCTGGCAGCGGAGCCCGTGATCGAATCGTTATGGCCGCCGGAAACGGCCTGTCCCGCGCAAGGCGGGTTATCCCCCGGCATGTCTTGGTCCTCTTCGCCGCCTGAATGCAAGACCGCCCTGATGCGTGCGCCCGGGCCTCGTCCCCGGACCGCGAATCAGCACCATAGCGCTTGCGCGAATCGGCGTGAAGAATCAATCAGCGCAAAAATAAAGCCGGGCGAAAAGTCAATGGCCCGGCTTCAATATCTAGTGGCAAGTTTCGCCGTGGTTAATAGCGGTAGTGTTCCGGCTTGAACGGTCCCTGCGGAGTGACGCCGATGTAGGCGGCCTGTTCGCCAGACAGTTCGGTCAGGCGGGCACCGAGCTTGTCGAGATGCAGGCGCGCGACCTTTTCGTCGAGATGCTTCGGCAGGACATAGACCCGGTTCTCGTACTGGCCGGGCTTGGTGTACAGCTCGATCTGGGCCAACACCTGGTTGGTGAAGGACGCCGACATGACGAAGCTCGGGTGGCCGGTGGCGTTGCCGAGGTTGAGCAGGCGGCCTTCCGACAAAAGGATCATCCGCTTGCCGTCCGGGAAGGTGATCATATCGACCTGAGGCTTGATGTTGGTCCATTTCAGGTTGCGCAGCGAGGCAACCTGGATCTCGTTGTCGAAGTGACCGATGTTGCCGACGATCACCATGTCCTTCATCAGGCGCATGTGGTCGAGGGTAACGACGTCCTTGTTGCCGGTGGTGGTGATGACGATGTCGGCCGTCGGCGCCGCGTCTTCGAGCGTGACCACCTCGAAACCGTCCATCGCCGCCTGCAGCGCGCAGATCGGATCGACCTCCGTGACCTTGACGCGGGCGCCAGCGCCCTTGAGCGAAGCCGACGAGCCCTTGCCGACGTCGCCATAGCCGCAGACGACCGCGACCTTGCCGGCCATCATCGTGTCGGTGCCGCGGCGAATGCCGTCGACAAGCGATTCCTTGCAGCCATATTTGTTGTCGAATTTCGACTTGGTGACGGAATCATTGACGTTGATCGCCGGGAACGGCAGCAGGCCTTTTTTCTGCAACTGATAGAGCCGGTTGACGCCGGTCGTCGTCTCTTCTGTGACGCCGCGGATCGCTTCCTTCTGCCTGGTGAAGAAGCCGGGTGATGCCTGCATACGCTTCTTGATCTGGGCAAACAGGATCTCTTCCTCTTCGCTGCCCGGATTAGACAGCACATCCTCGCCGGCCTCGGCGCGGGCGCCGATCAGGATGTACATGGTGGCATCGCCACCGTCATCGAGGATCATGTTGGAGGTGCCGCCATCGGCCCACTGGAAGATCTTGTCGGTGTAGACCCAATAATCCTCCAGCGTCTCACCCTTGACGGCAAACACCGGAATTCCGGCCTCGGCAATGGCCGCGGCGGCGTGGTCCTGGGTCGAGAAGATGTTGCAGGAAGCCCAGCGGATATCGGCGCCGAGCGCCTTCAGCGTTTCGATCAGCACCGCCGTCTGGATGGTCATGTGCAGCGAGCCGGTGATGCGCGCGCCCTTGAGCGGCTTCTTGTCGCCGAATTCCTCGCGGCAGGCCATCAGGCCCGGCATTTCGGTTTCGGCGATCTCGATCTCCTTGCGGCCCCAGCCGGCAAGCGCGATGTCTGCGACCACATAGTCCTTGCTACCCGTCATGGCAGTGCTCCGATGCGAATTGATTGCGGGACGCGCCCGCCCCGAAAGCGTGTCGGAGGGCGCGAGTTGCCGGCCTGACTAGCAGATCGAGAGTTGGACGACAATGGGATATAAAGAAATCTTTATCCGTGCATGTCTTCGGAAGCGATCAGCACGTCAGCATTCCTCGCCAAAACGGGAAGCAACCAGTTGCTCCAGCGCCTCGATGACCTCTTCGGCCTCCGGGCCGGTGGCGGTGACGCGGATCGAATAACCGGGGCTTGCCGCCAGCATCATCAGGCCCATGATCGAGGTGCCGCCGACCTTGACGCCGTCCTTCTCGACCTGGACCGTGGCATTGAAGCCGCTGGCAATTTGAACGAACTTGGCCGAGGCGCGCGCATGCAGGCCGCGCTGGTTGACGATCGGAAAGTCGCGAACGATCTTGTCCTTTTCCGGCAACAGCGCGCTCATTTGCTGCTCAGGAGTTGACTGGCGACATTGATGTATTTGCGGCCGGCAGCCTGCGCCTCATCCAGGGCTGCCGTCATGTTGTCGCCCTTGCGAACGCTGGACAGCTTGATCAGCATCGGCAGGTTCATGCCGGCAATGACCTCGATGCGGCCGGATTCCATCACGGAAATGGCGAGGTTGGAGGGCGTGCCGCCGAACATGTCGGTCAAAACGATGACGCCTGATCCCGTATCGACGCGGCCGACTGCGTCGATAATGTCGCGGCGGCGCTGTTCCATATCATCGTCGGCACCGATCGCCACGGTCTCGAAATTGTCTTGTGGCCCAACGACGTGTTCCACGGCATTGCGGAACTCGGCGGCCAGTTGACCGTGCGTTACAAGCACGAGTCCGATCATTCTTTGGTGGCTCCCGTCATCGCCGCTTCACAGGCGCATTTTATGCTCGCCGACCGTTCCAGGCGGCGGGAGCGCTATCTTGTCGACGCAAGGCCCGTTGACAAGCCCAAAATTGCGCCGGCCCAAGCCAATTTGACGCATTGCAGCAAAAAATCGAAATCGGATCACAGGAAAGGCGCAATCGATAGACGCGACATCACTGCCGGCAGGGCGGCCGCGACATTGCGCCCGGCAAGATCGATGCGCGGCACCGTCACGCCGACAACGAGTTCGCTGCAGTCTTCCTGGAAGCGGGCCATTTTGCCGACTGGCACCAGCCGGATAATGAGGTCGATCACGCAGCTTGGCTCGAACTGTATCGGTTTGGGGCCGAATCCCGGCACCTCGACGAGGCCGGCTATGCTGGCTGGTGCGCGGCAGACCAGCCGCCCCTCGCAATCGGCGGCAAAGAGCTGGTCATCGCCGATCAGCCGGGAAAACAGCCCGCGCTGGCTGCAATGATCGATCAAGGCGAGCGCCAGCGTCGTCTTGCCCAAGCCGGACGGTCCGGTGATGAGAATGCCGCGATCACCTATCAGGATCGCGGTGCCGTGAATGTGTTCAGGCTGCACAATAGGACCAGGCGTGATTGGAATTCATCCCTCAGCCTTCCGCCGGCAGCGTCACCACGAAGCGCGCGCCCTTGATCTCGCCAGGCTTGGTGCCCGGGATGTTCTCGGCGCTCAGCGTGCCGCCATGGGCTTCAACGATCTGCCTGGATATCGACAGGCCAAGGCCCGAGTTCTGACCGAACGCCTCGCCGGCCGGCCGATCTGTATAGAACCGCTCGAAAATGCGATCGATGTTATCGGCCCGGATGCCGGGGCCATTGTCGTCGACGGTGACGATGTTGAACTTGCCGGCGCGTGCCAGCGATATGGTGATGTGGCCACGATCTTCGGGAACGAACGAGCGGGCATTCTCGATCAGGTTGGTGATCACCTGGCCGATCCTCAGATCATGGCCGACGACGAAGTAGCCTTTCACGCCCTGCGGCAGTTTGGCGACCTTGAACTCGATCTCGACCGCCTTCTTGTTGCGCGTGGCCTCGCGCGAGACGGCGACCAGATCGGTGATGAACTTCTTCAGGTCGACGGTTCCCGCGTCTTCCCGCGCCAGCTCGGCATCAAGACGGGAGGCATCGGAAATATCGGTGATCAGGCGGTCCAGCCGCCTCACATCGTGCTGGATGATATCCATCAGCCGGCTCCGCGAATTGTCGTTCCTGGCCAGCGGCAATGTCTCCACAGCGCTGCGCAGCGAGGTAAGCGGGTTCTTCAGCTCGTGCGAGACATCCGCGGCAAAACTTTCGATCGCCTCGATACGGGCGTAGAGCGCATTGGTCATGTCGCGCACGGCGATCGAGAGATTGCCGATCTCGTCCTGGCGGTCGGAGAAGTCGGGGATTTCCTCGCGGTTCTTGACGCCGCGGCGAACCCTGACCGCCGCCGCGGAAAGCCGGCGAAGCGGGTTGGCGATGGTGGAGGCCAGCAGCATCGACAGGATGGCGGTAACCAGGGCGGCGATGCCGAACACACGCAGGATCGCCTTGCGCTCGGCCGCGACGATCTTGTCGATGTCGCCGCCTTCGGTCGACAGCATCAGCACGCCGAGAACGGCACGGAAGCGCTGGATCGGCACCGCCACTGAAACGATCTGCTCGCCCTGCTCCGAGATCCGCACGATCGTCGACGGACTGCCGGTAAGCGCCTTGACCACTTCCGGAAACGCAGCACCGTTGCCGCCCGGCTGCTCGCGATAGACAGGCAGCTGCTTGTTGCGGAAGAAATCAAAGACGAATTTTTGGATGCGCTCCAGAAGGTCCGGCTGTTCCACTTCGACCGGCGGCAGGTCGTAGCGAAGGATCTGGCCGCGCGAATAGAGATGGCGGGAATCGAGCAGCAGGTTGGCGTCGCGGTCATAAATGCGGGCGCGCGTCCGCGTTGGCGAGATCAGCCGCCTGAGCACCGGCGCCACGCGCTCCGGATTGATCGGGAAATCGAGATTGTCGAGCTGGTCGGAGCCCGGCCCGAGGCTTTCGCCGGCCTGCAACTCAAGCAGCTTTTCCGGATCGATGCTGATGGAATCGGTTTCGACCGTCGCTGACGCGGCGATCGCGCCGGCGATGATCTCGCCTTGGGTCATCAGGCTCTCGACACGGGCGTCGATCAGCCCATCGCGAAAGGTGTTGAGGTAGAGAATGCCGGTGACCAGGACGGCAAGGCCGGCGAGATTGAGAAAGAGAATACGCCGTGTTAGGCTGGAAAAAATGTGATGGCCGAGAAACCGGCGCATCGGCACCGTAATTTTCGACACCAAGGCGGGCAGAATCCGCGGCGGGCGCCTGGCGGCGCCCGACCGTCTCACTCGCTCTACTTCCACTGCCATCGAATAGCAGCTCCCGCTCGGTAATTAGTGAGTAGTGAGTAGGCAGCAGGAATAGAGAAATGGTTGGCTGAGATCGCGGCGATGCATGAGTGGCCGCTCGCATCATTCAAAACTGACTACCGACTATTCCCCACTGCCTACTGCCTATTCATGCTTCGCGGAACCGATACCCGACTCCGTAAAGGGTTTCGATCATTTCGAAGTCATCATCGACGGCCTTGAACTTCTTGCGCAGCCGCTTGATGTGACTGTCAATGGTGCGGTCATCGACATAGACCTGCTCATCATAAGCGGAATCCATCAGCGCATCACGGCTTTTTACGACGCCCGGACGCTGTGCCAGGGAATGCAGGATGAGGAACTCGGTGACGGTCAGCGTCACCGGCTCGCCCTTCCAGGTGCAGGTGTGGCGCTCCTGGTCCATGACAAGCTGGCCGCGCTCAAGCGACCGAGCCTGCTGGTTGGGCGCCTTGGCCGCCGCCTCGCGGGTGCTGGCGCGGCGCAGCACGGCGCGGACGCGTTCGACCAGAAGACGCTGCGAGAAGGGTTTGCGGATGAAGTCGTCGGCGCCCATCTTGAGGCCGAACAGTTCATCGATCTCATCGTCCTTGGAGGTCAGGAAGATCACCGGCAGGTCGGATTTCTGACGCATCCGGCGCAGCAACTCCATGCCGTCCATGCGCGGCATCTTGATGTCGAGGATGGCGAGGTTCGGCGGGCGCGCCGCCAGTCCCTCCAGCGCCGATGCCCCATCCGTGTAGGTTTCGACCCGATAACCCTCGGATTCGAGGGCGATCGAAACCGAAGTCAGAATGTTGCGATCGTCGTCGACAAGCGCGATTGTTGCCATTTCAAGCGGCTCCCTCATGAGCTGTCCCTTCTTTCGTCGAGAAGGGGCTTTTGCAGGACAAATTAGGTACAAAATGTGGCATAGGCTTTATCCGCTGTCACGCGCGGCACGCCGGCGGCCACAATTGTACCTCGATATGGATTGGACGAATGAACATCGCCAATCCTTTGGGCAACCATCAGTGTTTTTGCACATATAAACGATTTAAACAACTTTCAAAATATTTAAATCGATTAATGATTTGATATCATTCGCCTTTTCTGGTTTTGACGTTATTAGCTCCTGCAATGGGGTTTCCGGAATTCGCCGGTAAAGACGCGGTAAATCGAAGAAGGGACACCCATGTCGGAAGCCGGCAAACGCAATCCTGCATGTGCAATCGATCGGATCGGCCTGAGAACCACTGGCGTGGTGCGCTATAATTTCGGCGCGGCCGCGCTCTACGAGGAGGCAATCCGCCGTGGCGAGGCCCGACTCACCGCGCATGGCGCGCTTGCCGCCGAGACCGGGCAGCACACCGGCCGCTCGCCCAGGGACAAATTCGTGGTGCGCGACGAAAGCACCGCGCCGCATGTATGGTGGGACAACAACAAGGCGATTTCGCCGATCCAGTTCGATACGCTGCTCGCCGATTTTCGCGCCCATGCGGCTGGAAAGGACCTTTATGTGCAGGACCTGGTCGGCGGTGCCGACGAGGAACTGAAGCTGCCGACCAGGGTGATCACGGAGCTTGCCTGGCACTCCTTGTTCATCCGCAATCTGCTCATCCGGCCTGCAGCCGCCGAACTCGAGCATTTCGTGCCCGATTTGACGATAATCGACCTGCCGTCGTTCCGCGCCGATCCCGCCCGCCACGGCACGCGCGGCGAAACGGTGATCGCGGTCGATCTTTCGCGCATGATCGTGTTGATTGGCGGTACCTCCTATGCCGGCGAGATGAAGAAGTCGGTGTTCACCGTGCTCAACTATCTGCTGCCGGCAAAAGGCGTGATGCCGATGCATTGCTCGGCCAATGAAGGGCCCGCCGGCGACGCGGCCGTTTTCTTCGGCCTTTCCGGGACCGGCAAGACGACGCTGTCGGCCGACCCGTCGCGCACGCTGGTCGGCGACGACGAGCATGGCTGGGGACCGCACGGCGTCTTCAATTTCGAAGGCGGCTGCTATGCAAAGACGATCAAGCTTTCGGCCGAAGCCGAGCCGGAGATCTTCGCCACCACCCAGCGCTTCGGCACCGTACTGGAGAATGTGGCGCTCGACGCCGGCCGCGTGCCGGATTTCGACGACGGCGGGCTGACCGAAAACACGCGCTGCGCCTACCCGCTCCATTTCATCCCGAACGCCAGCAAGACGGGGCGCGCCAGCCACCCGAAGAACATCATCATGCTGACCGCCGACGCATTCGGCGTGATGCCGCCGATCGCGCGCCTGACCCCGGCGCAGGCGATGTATCATTTCCTCTCCGGCTATACCGCCAAGGTGGCCGGGACCGAGAAGGGCGTTACCGAACCCGAAGCGACGTTTTCGACATGCTTCGGCGCACCGTTCATGCCGCGGCATCCGTCGGAATACGGCAATCTGCTGCGCGAGCTCATCGCCCGCCACGGCGTCGATTGCTGGCTGGTCAACACCGGCTGGACCGGCGGCGCCTACGGCACCGGCAAGCGGATGCCGATCAAGGCAACGCGGGCGCTGCTTGCGGCGGCGCTCGACGGCTCGCTGAAAGCGGCCGACTTCCGCACCGACGCCAATTTCGGTTTTGACGTACCGGTGACGGTTGCCGGCGTCGACCGCGCCATTCTCGACCCGAGATCGACCTGGGTCGACAAGCCCGCCTACGACCGGCAGGCGGCAAGGCTGGTCGGCATGTTCGTCGACAATTTCGAAAAGTTCGAAGCCCATGTCGACGCCACCGTGCTCGGCGCCGCACCACGCATGCAGGTAGCGGCTGAATAGCCGTCGCCCTTGGTGATGCTTCAAGGCCCGGCTTCGATCGGGCCTTTTCTTTTTTCGCCTGCCGCGCCATGACTGCGGCATGAACGCCGACGACAAGATCATCATCACCGACGATGCGGTGATTAATCCGGGCGACCTGCACGAGGACTTCATCCGTTCGTCCGGCCCGGGCGGCCAGAACGTCAACAAGGTGGCGACGGCAGTGCAATTGCGCTTCGATGCCGCCAATGCGGCTGGCCTGTCGGAGCGGGTGCGCGAACGAACCATCAAGCTTGCCGGCCAGCGCGCCACCAAGGACGGCGTCATCGTCATCGAAGCCGGACGCTTCCGCACCCAGGAGCAGAACCGGGCGGACGCCCGGGCGCGGCTGACGGCACTGGTTGCCAAGGCCGCCGAACCACCGCCACCGCCGCGCAAGAAGACCAGGCCATCCAAAGGCGCGGTCGAAAGACGGCTCAAGAGCAAGGCCGGGCGCGGCTCGATCAAGAAAATGCGCGGCCGGGTTGAGGATGAGTGACAGCCGAAGCGGCTTCGGATCTCAGATCGCCGGCGTAACGCGCGCAGCTACTGTCGGAGGCGGCTTTCGGGTCGCCGTTTTCGTTTGACGGTGGCATTCTGATTTTCCAGACCAACGGATCAAGCAACGCGATGCTCGTACTGCCCAAAGGCGTCCGCCATATGCCCGGCCACCTCTCGCGCGCCATGCAGGAAGTGCTGGTGGAAGATATCAGGAAAGTCGTGGAGGAAGCCCCGCTGTTCGTGCCGGCAATGCCGCGTACCGGCACGGAGATGAGCGTGCGCATGACCAATTGCGGCCCGCTGGGCTGGGTCACCGACAAGGAGCACGGCTATCGCTACCAGCCGACCCACCCGGTGACCGGAAGGCCTTGGCCGCCGATCCCGGAGATGCTGCTCGATCTGTGGCGGGACGTATCTGCCTATGCGCACCCGCCGGAGGCCTGCCTGGTCAATTTCTATTCGCAGGATGCCAAGATGGGCCTTCACCAGGACCGCGACGAGGCGGATTTCTCGGCACCGGTCGTCTCGGTGTCGCTCGGCGACGAGTGCCTGTTCCGGATCGGCCAGACGACGCGCGACGGCGCCACCAAATCGTTCAGGCTGAAGAGCGGCGATGTCGTAGTGCTTGGCGGCGAAGGCCGGCTCTGCTTTCACGGCGTCGACCGTATCTACCCCTCGACCTCGGCCTTGTTGAAGAACGGCGGGCGGATCAATCTGACGCTGAGGCGGGTGACGACGCCGACATAGGCTGTTCGGGTGCCCGGGGGTGCCAGTAGCACGACCGCCGTTGTAGCGTTTGGCCAGCAGCAGGGCACTGCCCCGGCCAGGGTTGCAAGCCCGGAGCTGGCGGTGCGTTGCATCGTTGCGCGCACGCCAGGCCTGGAGCGCCAACAGCCGATCTCGGGCGGTCCGGGAATCGCATCATCTCGAGCCGTTCCGCAAACCTAGACCAGCGCTGGCGAATACCCAGTGGCGAAGCATCACATAGTTGACGAGCGGGATTACGAGGCATGTCAGCACAATCGGAATCTGCGCCTGCAGGCCCAGAATCCCGGACAACACGGCGGGCAGAAGAAATGACACCGCCAGACCAAGCAATGTCAGCACGAAAAAGCGAGGCGCCTCGAAACGATGCGCCCCGCTGGACGCGAAGGTAAAATACTTGTGGCCGGCGTAGGAGTAGAGGGCCGCGATGACGTAAGAGAGCACCGAGCCAGAAGCGGGCCGCATCAATGGCGTTTCCCCCATCGAAAATACCGCGGCAAGCAGTGCGTAGAGCAGAGTGGCGCCAAGGCCGATAATCAGGAAACGCGCCGGCTGCTTTGCAAGTCTGAAGCCCGAACCGGCGCTAAACACGGCCGCTGCATATATATTGCGCCCCGAGCGGCAGGTGCGAGACCCAGCCCTCGACCTTGCGCGCGACCGAATTCGCGAAAGGAAACATCAGAAAATGTCTACCTTCGACCTCTGTGAGGCCGGCTGTCTCCATGAGATTCCCGGCTTGGCGGCGACTGATCAGGACAGCATCTTCATCGAAGGGGCAGCGGAAGACGGCAAGGCGTGTCAGCGGATTGTACGGGTTGTGCTCGATCACCGAGACAACGCCGCCGGGTCGGACGACGCGTCGCATCTCGCAAACAAAGCTCGGCCAATGTTCAGGCGGCACATGATGGACGACGCAAACGGCGAATGCGAGGTCGAATGTGCCGTCCGCGTAAGGCAGCACGGGAGCCGTGTAGTCGGCATAGGTGACCCAGGGGTTTTCCTCACGCGCCCGGGCGATGGATTCCCTCGAAATGTCGCAGCCGTGAAGGTCTGGAAAAAGCGGCTTCACGTAAGGATGCAGCGCGCCGATCCCGCAGCCGACATCAAGCGCCCGAACGCTGCCGTCGCGCCTCGCGATACCGCGTGTCGCGATCAGGTCGGCGAGAGGGGCCAACTTGGCCTGCAGGAAGAAGTCATGCTTCAGCCCGGAGAACCTGATCGAGTCGTCGACCGTCCTGTTATAGGTGGTGCGATATTGATCGAAGAGTTCGGCCATCAACCAAACCTTCTGTCGCGTGACGCCGACAACGTCGCCTCGGTGTTTCGATTGTCGACTTCCGCCCGGAGCGCGTCCTCGAAGCCAGTAAGGCGATCAATGACGTAGAGCGGCCGGCGCTTGATCTCGGAGTGGATCCCGCCGACATAGAGGCCGACGATACCGGTCATGAACAGGTTGATCCCCGACAAGAAGGAAACAATAACAACTGTCGACGTCCAGCCTTGGACAACACCGAAACTGAATGCCCAGGAAGCCACGGCGAAGAGCCCGAGCAGCGCGGCTACCCCCGAGATAGCGAGCCCGGCCCAGAGCGCCATACGCAAGGGTTTTTCCGAAAAGCCGATGACCCCGTGGACAGCCAGGCGGAGCATCTTCCAGAAAGGATACTTTGTTTCACCTGCGGCGCGCGCCGGCCGCTCGAATGAGACCGCCGTCTGCTTGAATCCCATCCAACCGAACATGCCGCGCACGAAACGGTTGCGCTCCGGCATCTGCTTGAACGTATCGAGAGCCTTGCGGCCGATTAGCCGGAAATCGCCAACGTCGCGGGGAATGTCGACCGAAGTCATCTTCTCCATCAGCCGGTAGAAGATGCTGGCTGTCAGCCGTTTGAACCAGGTTTCGCCTTCGCGCCGCATACGCCTCGCGTAGACGATTTCATAGCCCTCCTTCCACTTTTCCACCAGTTGGAGAACGACTTCCGGGGGATCCTGGAGGTCGGCATCCATGACCACCACGGCTTCGCCGGCAGCCGCATCCATGCCGGCCGTAATTGCAATCTGGTGCCCGAAATTGCGCGACAGTTCGATCAGCCGGAAGCGTGGCTCCTCGGCAACCATCCCACGCAGGTAGATCACACTCGTGTCGGTACTGCCGTCGTCGACGAAAATAGCCTCTGCCGGTGCGTCCAGCACGTCGAGCAGGGCGACTATTCGCCGGATAAGGAGTGGAAGAACCGCCTCCTCGTTGAAGATCGGAATGACCAGGGAATAGCGGAGCTGCGTCGCACGAACTCCGGTACTGCTCGCGTTGATCACAGACTGCTCCCGACAGATCCGCTGGAATTGCCCATCGAACACTAGCCGGGATAGCCTAAGGCGCCGTTAACCGCGCCGTTACAGTTTCCTGAGCGCCACTTCCTCGACCAGATGGTTGGCGCCCTTGCGCAGGATGAGATCGGCTCGGGCGCGGGTCGGCAATATATTCTCGCGCAGATTCTTCAGGTTGATGTTGGTCCACAGACCCTCGGCGATGGCGCGGGCCGCATCCTCGGAAAGTTGCGAATAGCGGTGAAAGAAGGAGGCCGGGTCGCGGAAGGCGGTTTCGCGCAACCGCATGAAGCGGGCGATATACCAGTGATGGATCAGCGCCTCCTCCGCATCGATGTAGATGGCAAAGTCGAAGAAATCCGACAGGAAAGGCACGATCTTGCCGTCCTTCGGCAGCTTGCCCGGCTGCAGGACGTTAATACCTTCGAAGATCAGGATGTCGGGCCGGTCGATGGTTTGGAACGCGCCCGGAATGACGTCATAGGTCAGGTGCGAATAGACTGGCGCGCGGACGTTGCGCTGCGCCGATTTGATGCCGGACAGGAAACGCAGCAGCGCGCCGACGTCGTAGCTGTCGGGAAAGCCCTTGCGCTCCATCAGATTGTTGCGGCGCAGGACTTCGTTCGGCAGCAGGAAGCCGTCGGTGGTGACCAGGTCGACCTTGGGACTCGACGGCCAGCGCGCCAGCAGCTCCTTTAGCACGCGCGCCGTGGTCGATTTGCCGACCGCGACGGAACCGGCAATGCCGATGATGAACGGTGTCTTGGCCGCGTCCAGCGCGTTGAAGAAGGCCTGGCGCTGCCTGAACAGGAGTTGACTGGCTTCGACATGAGCCGACAACAGCCGCGACATCGAAAGATAGATGCGCTCGACTTCGTGGAGATCGACCGGATCGTTCAGCGACCGCAGACGACGGATTTCGTCCTCGGTGAGCGTCATCGGCGTATCGGCGCGGAACCGCGACCATTGCTCGGCCGAGAAGAAACGATAGGGTGAATACTTCTCGGTAGGAGCGAGCTGGTCCATCGAGTTCCTCCGCAGCGATCAGCCCCGGTCCAGCCGAGACGCCTTTTCGGCGATGCCCGAACGACCGGTGCGGCGTTCAAGCTCGTTGAGCACATCGCTCAGCGGAATGTCCGCTATGCCGAGAACGACAAGCCAATGATAGATGAGATCGGCGCTTTCCGAAACAAGCGCGTCCCGGTCGGCGCTGACGGCTGCGATTACCGTTTCGACCGCCTCTTCGCCGAGTTTCTGCGCTGCCTTGCTCATGCCGCGCTGAAAGAGCTTGGCCGTCCACGAATCCGGATCGCCGGAACGCGCGCGTTCGCCAATAATCTTCTCCAGATCGGAGAGCGAGAACTCGGTCATGACGGCGTTTACAGCCTCTTCTTAGCCGGAAAGGCTCTAGGACCGATTACCCGGCGAGTCCAGCCGCATCGGCAGTCCGGCCTGAGCCATGTGCAGCTTGGCTTCGGCGATGCTGTAGGTGCCGAAATGGAAGATCGACGCCGCCAGCACCGCGCCGGCATGGCCGTCGCGAATGCCTTCGACAAGGTGGTCGAGCGTGCCGACGCCGCCGGAAGCGATGACCGGCACGCGTACGGCATCGGCGACCGCGCGGGTAAGGGCGATGTCGTAGCCGGCCTTGGTGCCGTCGCGGTCCATCGATGTCAGCAGGATCTCGCCGGCGCCGAGATCGACCACTCGCCGAGCGAACTCGACGGCGTCGATGCCGGTCTTCTCGCGGCCGCCGTGGGTGAATATCTCCCAGCGATCGGCCTCGCTCGCAGCGGACACTTTCTTGGCATCGATGGCGACGACGATGCACTGGTTGCCGAATTTGTCCGCTGCTTCGGCGACAAAATTTGGGGTCTTCACCGCCGCCGTGTTGATCGACACCTTGTCGGCGCCGGCCAATAGCAGCTTTCTGATGTCGGCGACCTGACGGACGCCACCGCCAACGGTCAGCGGCATGAAACATTGTTCGGCGGTGCGGGCGACGACATCGAAAATGGTCTCGCGGTTTTCCGACGAGGCGGTGATGTCGAGAAAGCAGAGCTCGTCGGCGCCGGCCGCGTCATAGGCTTTTGCCGCTTCGACGGGATCGCCGGCATCGACCAGGTCGACGAAATTGACGCCCTTGACGACACGACCGTTCTTGACGTCGAGACAGGGGATGACGCGGGCTTTCAGCATCAGATCCTCTCGATCGCCGCAAGAAAGTCGACGAGCAGCTGGCCGACGACGGGCGGAACCTCGGACTGGGAATCAAAGGCCGGGTCGTATGCCGAGAGCGTAACGCCCACGATCGGGATGGACCTGGCCAGTCCGCAGGCAAGCTGCCGTAGCTGTTCCGGGCTCGGACCGCCCGGATGCGTGTAGCGGTTCACCTGCAGCACATTCGGATCGACGACGTCCAGGTCGAGATGCAGATGCGCCCGCATAGTCCCTGTCGCCGTGAGCTTTTCGATCATATGGAGTGCGCCGGCACATTCGGTGCGCACGATCGGCAAGGCTTCCAGTAGGCGCTTTTCGTCGGGATCGAGGTCGCGGGCATCGACCAGCAGGCAGCGCGCCGGGTCTATCGGCCGGAACCCCGGAATCGCTGCCGCCATCGGACGCCAGCAGAGCCCGAGAGTCGCCGCCAGCGCCATGCCGTCGAGAAAGCCGTAGGGCGACGTCTCCGGCGTGTTGAGATCGCCATGCTGGTCGATCCAGATGATCGAATCCGCGGCTTCACCGGCAACCGCACCGGCGGCGGTCAGACAATTTCCAGCAAGGATAATCGGGAAGCGTCCTCCATCGCGGGCGAGGCTAACCTTGGTCGCTACAGTGTTGCAGACGGCAAAGCCGGTTGCGATTTCGCGCCCCTGCTCGTCTCCGACCTTGCCGATATCTTCGACGGTGACGTCATGGCCGGCCACGGTCAGGGCTTCGACGAGCCCACCGCCGATGATAGCGTCCGGCCCCTGGCCGCACCCTTCATGATGGTGCCCGCTGTCATAAGGGGCGACGATAATCGAGACTTTCATGATGACGCCCCTGCCGTCGGCTTGCCGCGCAGGATCGCCAGCGCCTCGGCCGGATCGATGCGGCCGTCATAAAGCGCGCGGCCGGAGATCGCGCCTTCGAGCTTGCGGGCATCGGGCATGGTCATGCGCACGATGTCGGCGATCGAGGCGAGCCCGCCCGAAGCGATGACCGGGATCGACACCGCGTCGGCGAGATCGATGGTGGCGTCCCAGTTGATGCCGGTCAGCACACCGTCGCGGTCGATATCGGTGTAGATGATGGCGGCGACGCCGGCACCCTCGAATTTCCTCGCCAGTTCGATCACGCCGAGACTCGAGGCCTCGGCCCAGCCTTCGACCGCGACCTTGCCGCCCTTGGCATCGATGCCGACGGCGATCTTGCCCGGGAATGCCTTGCAAGCCTGCCTGACCAGATCCGGATCGCGCACCGCTACGGTGCCAAGAATGACGCGGGCAAGCCCACGGTCGAGCCAGTCCTCGATCTGCGCCAGGGTGCGGATGCCGCCGCCGAGCTGCACCGGATTGCTCGTCGCCTTTAGGATGCCGCCGACCGCCGCGCTGTTGACGCTCTGGCCCTTGAAGGCGCCGTTGAGGTCGACGACGTGCAGCCATTCGAAGCCCTGCTCTTCGAAGGCGCGCGCCTGGGCCGCCGGATCGTCATTGTAGATCGTCGCGGTCGCCATGTCGCCGTGCCGGAGGCGCACGCATTTGCCGTCCTTGAGGTCTATGGCCGGAAACAGGATCACCTTCAGGCGCCTTCGACGATGACAAAGTGCCCGGTCGAGCCGGCGAGCCTGTACTTCAAGGCCTCCTGGTATTCAGGCGAGCCGTAGCATTCCAGCGCCATTTCATAGGATTCGAATTCCACCAGCACGTGGCGATTGCCGGTCGGTCCTTCCGGGCTGGTATACCGCCCGGCGCGCACCGGGAACTTCGCGCCGTATTTCGCGAAAGCCGCGGCATTGGCCTCGATGTACTGCTTGTAGATCTCGGGATCGTGGACATCGACCAATGCCATCCAATAGCCCTTCTTGCTCATGGTTCAGGGCCTCCAGCCTAGGAAATTGGTGATCAGCGCCAGGCCCAGCGCCTGGCTCTTCTCGGGGTGGAATTGCGTTCCGGCCAGGTTGTCGCGGACGACAGCGGCCGTTATCGGGCCGCCATAGTCGGCAACCGCCAGCACCTCATCCTCTTCCCGTGCATCCAGATGGTAGGAGTGGACGAAATAGGCGTGCAGTCCCTTGCCGCCCGTCGCAATGCCGGAAAACAGCGGATGCTTGCGCTTCAGGTCAATCGTGTTCCAGCCGATCTGCGGGATCTTCAGCGTCGGATCGGCCGGCGTGATCTCCTTGACGTCGCCGGCGATCCAGCCAAAGCCCTTTGTGACGGTCTTTTCCAGGCCTCGCTCCGACATCAGCTGCATGCCGACGCAGATGCCGAGGAACGGCCGAGCCTTGGCGATCGCCACCTCCTCGACCGCCTCCCACATGCCGGCGACCGCACGCAGTCCAGCGGCGCAATCGGCATAGGCGCCGACGCCGGGCAGGACGATGCGGTCGGCGGTCCTGACCCGCTCGGCATCGGCGGTGAGTTCAATCGCGGCGGCAATGCCGGCTTCATGCGCGGCACGCTCGAAGGCCTTGGTGGCCGAGCGCAGATTGCCCGACCCGTAGTCGATGATCGCGACCCTCATCTCAGGGCTTTCCCGGAATATGGTTCAGCCCCAGTGCCAGGCCCATCTGCGCCGGCCGGGCATGTGCTGCGTCTGGGACGATACGCTGCCCAGGAGTTTGTGCATCCGAATCCGCAGCGGCTTCCAACACATAGCGGATGTCGGCGTGGGGGGGGGGGGGGGGGGGGGGCGGCGCCCCCCCCAAGAAATTAGATTAAAAAAACAAACACCCCCCCCCCCCCCACAAAAGAGAGGAGTG
>NZ_JAMYUY010000024.1:0-77474 GCF_040323385.1 Mesorhizobium sp. M0045 | reverse complement strand
AAGGAAGCGCTCTCATGCTGCCATTGCCCCACGCCGTCGATCCAAAAGTAGTTGCCGAGATCAACAATCTTCTAGACCAGTACGCCGGGGCGGTACCGGTGCCCGTTCACAAGCTCGCCGCGGTTGTCCGGCTGCGCCTCAGAAGCCATCTTTCCATCGCGACTATTGAGACGCTGATCGTGGACGAAGCCGAGTGTCGCCACCTGCCCATGCTGTTCGAACTGCCGGCAACACATGCGGCTGTAGTTTCATGTGCTCTGGGCCGTGCGATTTGAAGTTTAGGCGCTCTGCCCGTCTGGCAACGAAAGCGGACCTCTGGCTCGCGAAGCGCTATGCCCACGGCCTTCGATGATGAGCGCAAAGCGGCCCCGTCATGGCAACCCATTGGTTCTCCCCTCCGGTGTACGTCAAGACCGACCGACCTGGGGTCACCTACGGCTGCAACAATGTCGAGGGTGCCGCCGAGGAACTCATGAAGTGGACCGAGAGGGGACCGGAGTGGAATCTGGCGGTGCAAGCCTGCAGCGACGCCTTTGAGGGCCGGGTCTCGCCCAACGATGTCCGTAAAGCCTTCGAGGAAGCTGCCGAGGAGGAGGGGCTGCTATGCTAAATCTAGCTAGGTCTCCATTCCGCTTGCCACCGCGTATTCAGATCAATGAAGGGAGGATCTGATCATGGTTATAATTCATGCTGCCGCCATTGGTCCATTTCGCAGGTGGTTACGCCTCCGCGCCGAGCGAAAAGCTCTCTTGTCGGCAACGGACCAGTTGAGCCGTTTACCCGATGACGTCCTTGGCGACATCGGCATCTCACGTGACGAAATCATGTGCGATTTGCGAAGCCGCGCCCTCCGTCATGCGGAGGCAGGCGCGGCCGGCACGACGATCGAGCGCACCAGGATCGCTTCGGCCTCGATCCCGAAACGGTTGGCCGCCGGCAGTGGCTACGCCTCGGCCGAGGTCCCCTTTGGCTGGTCCACGAGCGCGCGATCGAGCCTTAGATCGAGGCTTCGACAAGCAGCGGCGCGCGGACGGGACCTTCGAACGGCACTACACCTGCGACCCCAAGGACTGGATGTTGACCGACGGGAGCTGGGGAGGATCTCAAAATGATCATGTCAGTTGTTAAGTCCCTCGCGCCTGTGACGCTCGGCACCGTGCTGATCGCAATCAGTCCGGCTTCATTGTCGGCTTCTGACGCTCAGGACCTCGCGTTCGCTTACGCTGACATGCCAATCAAACAGCTGAAAGACGTCTATTTGGATTGCGAGCGGGGAGGCCGCCGGTGCGCTGGGGCGCTCCGCATCTGCTGGTTACTGACGATAAGCTGGTCTACCTTATAGTCGGTGCGGCCCCGGCCTTCGGACTGTCAGTCGCGTTCGACCTCCACGAATAGCCTCGCTTGGGAGCGTGTTGGCGTTCATGTTAAACCTATCGCCACGGCTAAACCCACGACAAGCGAAATGGCCAGGGCGACAAATACTGGAAGATGATGCATAACGGCTTCGTACCGACCGCTAAGACAACGGTCGACGAACGTTTGGAAACAGTCCCATCACGGTCCCACACATGGCTAACAAAAGGTTAACCATCTCATCGCTAGCGGGCTAGTGGAGAGGAAACTCGCTAGCCGCCGCTAAGGCCCTCATGTCTCGTCACTGGTTCAACCCTCCGGTCCTCGTCAAAACCGAGCGTCCCGGATCATCCGCAACGTCGACAACGTCAAGACAGCCGACGAGGAGCTGATGAAGTGGACGAAGCGTGGCCCTTGGTGGGACCTCGCGGTGCGCGTTTGCATGGCCGTGATATACGACGAGATGGAAGCTGAGGAGGCCCGCAAGGCATTCCTGGCTGCTGGGGTTCTCCCCTCAACCGGTGTACGCTACCTCATCATCCCCGATGCTGATGCGCGCCATGGAATGAGCGTGGGCGCGCTGCCTGCAGTCAGAGATTGCATACAAAAATTGAGCGTCTTCGGGGAACACTCTTTCTGTCTGCCTGTTGGATTTGCCAGGCGCATCCCGCGCATTCAGACAGGAGAAAGAAGATGAAACGAATCCTTTTTGCTTCGGCCGTCGTGGCGGTGTCGGCCGGGCTTTCCTTTGCCCAGACGACGAGCGGAACTTCGAGCGGAACCTCAACGAGCGGAACCTCGACCACGACAACCATGCCCAGCACGACGGATCAGGGGACCGGCACGACGAGCACCGGGACCAACATGTCCGGCGATCAGGGCACCGACACGACCACCACCAGCGGCACCACAAATCCGAACTCGGCAAGAGACTGCGCGCCCGGCCAGCAGACTGGCAGCGCTCAGCAAGCGGCGCCTGGTCAGCAGGACACGACAGCCAAGACCGCCGCGCCGGGTCAGGTGAAAAAGACCGACCAGGGTTGTTGATCGCACATGAGCTCAGGTTAGAATCACCAGCGTGTGGCTGGCTAGCCTCCCGCGACCAGCGGCTGCACTCAACTCGGCTGGCGAGCAAGTTGCCGCGTTGCCGCCAGCCGAACGTCAGTTGAGGAACCTCTGCGCTTTAGGGCAATGCAGCGGCGAGACCGAACCGCCAGAGGCGCAGATCGCCATCGCGCGCGCCATGATGGGCTTGGGCCGGACTTGACGATCGCCAGAACGGCGCCAGATCGCCAGGATGAAAGTCCAAGACCCTGCCTATGACGCCCGAAATTGCCTCCACCTGATTCGCATGGTCATTGAGGAGAAGTGCCCGCCCGGTGTGCTTCCGAGCGAGGAAGCGGTCAACGGGCTCCACGGGCCGCTGCCCATTGTCAGGCCTAGCCGTTCCAATGTTGCAGCTCCACGCACGCACCAGCTCAAGGCTTGGTTTCTTTCTGAGGAGGCGCGCTTGGATCAGGACAATCAGGATGTGGCAAGTTTTCACACGGAGAGGGCTGGTCGCGAACGCCGCCATAGTGTTTCACGAGTTTTGCGAAACCGTAGGCGAAGGCGAAAAGAAGCGCGAGGACAACCGCTATTCGGACGGCCATGGGGTATTGTATCAGGATCCCGCTCAGGAAGGGCGCGGATCACTTCCCTCGCGCAATTTCCTTCGCGAGATCGCCCGTTGGCGCGGCTATTGTGTTGTTCATCCTTTCAATCGTCCCTTGGTGACTTCCCAGCTTGAGCGGCCAGACGGTTTGTCAGCAACTCCCTCCTCATACGACCCGAGCAGTCAGGCGTGTCTCTCCGGAACCACTTCGTCGAACGGCATCACCAGCACGGTTCTGCCGCTGTCGTCGGCGACCTCGAAACTGCAGTCGAACCAGCTGCGCTGGCGGTCCGGCGCCGAGCCAGCGCAGGCTGCGTAGCGCTCTAGACTAACGTCCGGAAGTCGGCAGGGCCTTACTTCGTGTGCCGACCCATTGCGGAAGTTCGACATCAACGCGAGCAATCGGCCTTCATGTTCTCCATTGTATGGCTTAGACTCGCCGCATGGGACTATTGACCTTCAGCATCAACGTCACCCTGGACGGCTGCGTCGATCACCAGGAAGGAATTGCCGACGACGAGACGCATGCCTTCTTCACCCGCCTTATGGATGAGGGCGGAGCAATGCTGTGGGGTCGCGTCACCTACGAGATGATGGAGAGCTACTGGCCGGCAGTCGCCCGCGGCGACGAGGAGGCGCCGCCGGCGATACGCGAGTGGGCGGTCAAGCTGGAGGCCAAGCCGAAGTACGTGGTGTCATCGACGCGAAAGGCCTTTCCGTGGACCAACAGCCACCACATCGGCGGCGAACTGCGCACGGGCGTGCAGAGGCTCAAGGACGCGACCCCGGCCGGCGTGCTCCTCGGTAGCGGCAAGCTCGCGACCGAGCTGGACCGGCTGGATCTAATCGACGAGTACAAGCTCCTCGTGCACCCCAGAATCGCGGGCCACGGCCCGACGCTCTACCAGAGCGGGCTGCCCAGCACGCGACGGCTCGAGCTGATCTCGGCCAAGCCGCTCCGCAGCGGCGTGGTCGCCATGCATTACCGGCGCGCGCGCTGACCCAGCGCAGCCTCTTCGCGCCCAACTCGCGGGCCTGCGGGTCACAGTAAGCCTTCTCGCCGCGCAACACGGCATACCCGCTGCTTCTGCCATGGGAGCTCGGTTGATCAGGCCGAGGCCTTGTGGGCAACGGCGGCTTCCACCCGCCCGGAACTTCGTCCTGTCCGCTAACGGGACATAGGCGCCGCGGTGCTTACCGGATGGATACCCTGAAAGTGGACGCTGGCCGCGATCACAAGCCAGATCCCGGCCGAGCACCCAGCAGGAAAGCGCCGACCGGAGCAGCAGCCAGAGACGCGGTGTTCGCATTTTTCAGACTCCCTTGTGAGTCCGGCCCGTCTGAGTTTGATGGAGAAGTTCGAACAGGCGCCAGGTATTGATTGGCAGCAGCACTAGTTCCATCAGGACCAGCGGCAAGCTGCCGATGAGGCGCCGTAGGTAGCAAAGCACAAACAGCTCAGCACGGCCGTGATGCGCAGCCACAGCATGGCTTTCATTGAGTAGGTGAGAACGATGATGAAGCTTCCGAAGAAGCCGAATCTCGGTCCAGGTCACGATCGTATCTCTTTGGTTAAATGAAGCCGGCGGCCTAGGTCAGCCGGCGAAGCCGCCGTCATCGAGAAAACGCTGCTCCTCCGGCCGCATTGGGCGGCCGAGGATCGGGTTGCGGTGCGGAAACCGTCCAAACCGGCGTACGATGTTGCGGTGGTGTTCCGCGCGCATCGCGTCGGAGGGTCCGACCTCGCGGGCCAGTGCCACCGAGCGGTCCTGGTCGGCTAGGTTTTCCGAATGGGCGAATGGCAGCGCGAAGAACAGCCGCCACGAGGGGTGCACCTCATGCTGGAACCCGGCATCGATGGCGGCCGTCGCGATATGTCGGGCCTTGTCGTCCGTCGCATACATGCGCGGCGTGCCTCGAAACGCATTGCGCGGAAACTGGTCCAGCAGCACCAGCAGCGCCAATGCGCCATATGGCGTCGCCGCCCAGTCGTCGCAATCGCCGCACGCCGCAGCCTCGTGCAGCGGCAGGAAGCGCTCGCGAAAGACACGATCGAAAGCCGCGTCCTTGGCGAACCACATTGTGGGGCCCACAAGCCACCAGAAGTCGATGACTTCGGTGGCATCGTGGGGCACATCTTCGAACCCTGACGGATTCTTTCGGTTCTGGATCTTGATCGCCTGCATGATCATGCCGCCTTCACGGTGCTGGCCAGTGCCGGCCAGTCCTGAGCCTTAGCCCAGTCTGCGAACGGAGTCGGCTTGATCGGCAGCACGCTGATCGTCTCACGCATATCGACAGCCAGAAGCGTCGAGCGCTGCCGGTGGATCCAGGCATAGTGGGCGACGACCTGATCGGCCGATTTTTTGCCTAGCATCGCCGTCAGGCGGGTGGCAAAGTCCCCCAGTGGAACCGGATAGTACTCGATTTCGCGGCCGATAATGTCTGAAAGGATATCGGCCATCTGTGGCCCGGTCAGGGCCTCGGGTCCTCCGATGTCGAAGCTCGCGCCCGCGAGCTCTGGCCGCCGCATCGCCTCGACGACATAAGCCGCCATGTCTCCCCAGGAGATCCACGATGTCTGGAAGTCCGCCGGAAGCGGATAGGGGAATACATGGTGGTGCATTATCGCAGGCGCGCCCCAGGGGGTGGCGACATTGCTCATATAGAGCGTCGGCTTGAGGATGATCGATGGCAGGCCGGAAGCCTTGATCATGTCAATCAGTTCCATCTTGGCGTCCATCAGCGCCGTGCCTGAGAGCCGGGAGACATAGCTGCTGGTGTTGAACACCATCAGCTTGACCTCCGTCTCCCGCGCCGCGGTGAGCATGTTGCGGCCGTAGCGCACAATTTCCTCGGGACTGGCATCGAGCGGCAGCGTCAGCGCCACTGCATCGACTCCAAGGCAGGCGAGGCCGAGGCGGCGGGCGTCAGCGAGGTCGCCGCGCACGATGTTGACGCCGTCGCCAAATGGGTCGGGCGCGCCTTTGCGTAAAAGGACGCGTACGGTGGCGCCTGCCGCGCGGCAGGCTTGCACGATTGCTGAGCCCTGGGCGCCGCCAGCGCAGGTGACCAGAATTGAACTAGGGAAGTCAGGCATGAGTTTGCTCCTCGGTGATGATGTCTCGCGGCCAGGCAGGACTGCTCCGCTGCGGCCAGCCAATTCGCAGCTTTACTCTGTTGAATCCAGTGATATGATTTCAGGAATATGCTGAACCAAACTGACCTATCTCGCATCGACCTCAATCTGTTGGTCCTGTTCGAGGTCGTCATAGAGGAGCGTCACGTCGGTCGCTCGGCGGAGCGGCTGAGCCTGTCACCATCGGCTGTCAGCCATGGTCTTGGGCGGCTGCGCTCCTTGCTGCGCGATCCGCTGTTCCTGAAAACACCGCGTGGCGTGGTACCCACCGACCGGGCAACGGAGCTGGCTGCCCCGGTGGCCGAGATTCTGGCGCGGGTACGGTCGGTAATTGCTAGCGCCGAGCCATTCGACTCCTCCCGCTCGACGCGCCGCTTCGTCGTCGGCGCGCCGGACGGGGCCTCGTCCGTGTTCCTGCCGCCGCTGCTCGCCCAAGTGCGCCTGGAAGCGCCTGGCGTCGACATCAGCATCCGGCAATTGCTGCCCAGGCCGGGCGAGCCTTCACCGGCGCTGGCCTGGCGCGATACCATTGCCGAGCTTGAAGCGCGCACGATGGATGTCGCCGTCGTTCCGTTCGACGACTTCCCCGTGCGTTTTGTGGTGGACACGATCTATGAGGAAGATTTCGTCATCGCCTTGCGCGCCGGCCACCCTTTCGCCAGCGACCCAAGTCTCGAAAATTACTGCGCCATGCAGCACCTCGTTGTGTCCAGCGCGGGCGATCCAACGGGTTTTGTCGACAGGGTTCTGGCTGAGAGAGCGCTGTCGCGCCGAGTTGCGCTGACTGTTCCGAACTTCATGTTCGGACTGGCGGTGCTTGCCGAAACGGATCTGATCTCAGCCTATCCGCGCCGCTTCATCGCCATGCACGCCAGCCGTTTCGGCGTAGTGGGTATTGATGCGCCGATCCTGCTTGGACATTTCAAGATGAACAGCATCGTGCCGAAGGTCGCTATGATGGATGCGGGCCTAGCCTGGCTTGTTGGTCTACTACAACGAACCTGCCAATCTGCCCTGAGTAATGCCGATACCGGTCACCCTTCTTGGTGATGCGGCCAACAGATCCTTGCCGCCACTCGAGTTCGCGATCATGTGAGCCCAAGCCAGGCGGCAAACTCGCGACCCAAGCTGAACTGACCCGGATCGGTGTCGACCATCTGCCTGCAGGAGATCAAGAAGCTGCGTTACCATCGGGCACGTCCGATTCCGCTTCCTTCGCAGCGGTCACAGATCCGACGCCGGAGGCACGTTTGGAAACATGGGAGAGGGTTCCAACGCGAATACTGTCGGAGTGCGTTATCGCTTTTAGCTCACGCCTGAATGCTTCGAGTCGGGGCTGACATTCTGTGAGGGTGCGCTGGTTGCCGGCCGCACGCCACGAGAGCGGCCGAGTAGGCGCGCTGAGTGGCGGTGGTCGCGGAGGCCGGGAGGGTCAGCGCCGCCGCGGCGAGCGCTCCGATGAGAATGCGGTACTTCATGGGGCGACCTAGCCTAAGAACAGATTAGAGCCGCGCAAGTTGCGGATGTCACCGCTTTTGGCACGAACTCGAGAAACGCGCGTAGAGCGGGCCGCCAGCGGCGGGTAGCGGCGTTTGGTGTTGTCGAACGCTCCGTCCTCCATCGCGAAGACACTCCACCCTGCGCTCACCGAGACGGCCGACTGGAGGTTCGGCGCACCGACATGATCGCGGTAGTCCTGCAGCCATTGCGGGCCTCGCGGAGCAGCTGCCCCATGTGGAACTCGTCGCGGCGATTCCGACGTTTCTTCCCGGCGGAACGCGAAGCCGTAGTCGACCAAGAAGTCGTCGCCGTTCCCGTTACGCAGGGCATCGTCGACCCGCGCTGTGCTTTAGTCGCCCCAGCTTGTCCAGCGGCGCCCGCGACATCGCGATGAGCGCCACGTCGCGGTTGTTCACGTGCGTGACCATGCTGCCCAGCCCATCGCCGACCGAGGTGCAGCCCGGGCACGCCACCTTCCAGTCCTCCCCGTACATCAGAGGAGGAGCTGCGAGCGGCCATCGAACACGGACTTGGGCCAGTCGACGGTGGCGAAGGTGTAGTGCTTTTCGACCGGGACCCAGGGCAACTCCCGCCGCTGCTCGGTGACGCCTCATCACTCTCAGGCCGATGACAGCCGGTCGCGAGGTGGTCGTTGCGGCGTTCGCCGTTGTAGCTTTTCAATCTTCGCCAGGGCGTGGCAAAGGCCTTGGTTGATACGTGTTCTCCGCCTTAGGCGGGCGCCTGCGTAAAATCCGTACGATTTTCGGGCAGCATGGCCAGGCATGCTGGGGTCGCATGATTCAAAACGGGGCGTGTGGAGGGGCTAACGGCAAGGATTTTCTCGGAGCTGAACAAGAATTTGAGGGACAACATCTATGCGCATGGTCATTACCTCACCGATCCCAAAGCAGCGCATCCGGAGAAACCAGAGGAGACGGTCGAGCTCCTAATGGCATGCGTTCGACCTGACGCCCGCGAGCCCACGACCCCTCCACTGCGGCGAATCCTTCATTCAGCCCAGGCCAGCTTCGGCTTTGGACCACCGCGCTCATTCGACATTGGCTTGGAAGGCTACATGTGCGTTAATGTCGCACCGACGGACTTTCCGAGGTTCGGAGTCCGCCGAACTACGGGAGGAAAAAATGAAGAAGGACAAGCTGCCCACATCGCGGCGGAGCTTTTTGAAGACCAGTGGTCTCGTTGCCGGGGCGGCAACTGTCACCGTTGCGGCGCCTTGGGTGCGCAAGGCCGAGGCGGCCGAGACGATAACCTGGAAGGTACAGACCTCATGGCCGGCTGGCGTCGGCCTGGAAACCTTTCAGAAGTGGTGTGCATCGATCAAGGAAAAAACGAACGGTCAACTCGAGCTTCAACCTTTCAAGGCCAAGGATATCGTGGGTGATTTTGAGCTTTTCGACGGAGTCAAGAACGGCGTTCTGGAGGCCATGAACTCGTTCTCTCTGTACTGGGCGGGTAAGCTCCCCGCGACCGCTTTCATGAGCTCGTATACGATGGGCCTACGCTATCCGCATGAATGGGACATTTTCTTTTATTCAAAGGGCGGACTGCAGGTCTGTCGTGACATCTACGCCGCGCAGGGCCTCTACTACGTCAACCGCATCCATCATGGAGCCAATATCATCCATTCGAAAACGCCGATCCGCTCCTTTGACGATTTCAAGGATCTGAAGCTGCGCGTCCCGGGAGGTATGATCGCCGAGACCTTTGCCAAGGCAGGCGCCAAGACGACGCTGCTGCCCGGCGGCGAGGTTTTCTCGGCCTTGGAGAAGGGCACTATCGACGCCGCCGACTATACCGGTCCGGCAGTTAATTGGGCGCTCGGCTTCCAGCAGGTGACGAAGTACATTTCCATGGGTCCCCCCGGCCTGATGTCGATGTATCAACCCGTCGACTTGATGGATTTCGCGGTTAACATGAATGTTTGGAACAAACTTCCAGACAATCTCAAGCAGTTCATCGAGGGCGAGGTCCAAGTCTATTCCAACACCCATTTCGGCGCGATCCAGAAAGCCGACATGGACACTTGGCAGAAATTCATCGACGCTGGCACGGAGATTAATCGCCTTAGCGCAGACGACTTGCAAAGATTCCAGGAGGTCGCCGTTCCGATCTGGTTCGAATGGGCCAACAAGGACAAAGATGCTGCCCGCATCTTCAAGCTGCAGCTGGAAGTCATGGAAAACCCAACGGTAGGCTACGTCACGCCCGACATGTATCAAGGCTTGTCGATCAATCTGTAGCCATCGGCGCCCGCCCAGGTAGGGACGGGCGCTTTCTTTCGCTGGGGTTTCAACACCGGCAGTTGCTTCCATGCCATCACTGACCTTCGTCATGCCGCATTGGCTCTACTGGTCGACGCTGGGCGTGTTCCCGCTGGTCGCCGCCTGGCTGGTGACTCGCGAGCAAAAGCGCCGCGACACGGGCCGACCGGGCCTGTTCCTGGCTTACCTTTTCCTGGTCACCGCCGGCTTTCTTGGGATGCACCGTTTCTATCTCAAGAGCGCCTGGGGTCTTGTCTTCATTCCGTTCTTCCTAGCGGTCCTGTGGACTAGCGCGGACATTCGCATTGCCCGTGAAAGCCTGTCTCTCTCCCGCTCCGAGGCCGAGCACGCAGAACGGCTACTTACGCGCGCCCAGTCAGACCTCGCCGCCGGCAAGGCTGGTGCGGCCCAGCGCGTTGCCAAAGCTCAAGCCGATGCCGCGCCGGCCCGTGATCGTTACGCCGCCTCGACCGTTGGTCTCCGTCGCGCGAACGCATATGCACGCATAGCCGGTATCGTGCTTGGGGTCCTTCTCCTCGGCGACGCCTTCCTTCTGCCAGGTCTTGTGAGGCGGCGCCGGCAACGTGAGACCACGCCGACGCCGATATTGGCTCATCCTCTGGAGACAGGCGTGCCCCAAAGTGCGGTAAGGCCGCCATTGCCGTTTTTTCGTCCGGTCGACTGGCTGGTGCGGGTGACGGGCGAACTCGTCGCCTATTGGGCTGTGCTTGCCGTCTTCGCCTACTATTACGAGGTGGTCGCCCGCTACATTTTCAATTCACCGACCAATTGGGTCCACGAGAGCATGTTCCTCATGTTCGGCATGCAATACATGCTTGCCGGCGCCTACGCCTATCGCGACGAGACTCATGTCAGGGTCGACATCATCTACAGCCAGCTTTCGGCGCGCGGTCGCGCGATATGCGACATCATCACTTCCTTCTTCTTTTTTCTCTTTGCCGGTGCGCTGCTTGTTACCGGCTGGCGTTTCGCCAGCGATGCGATAGCCGTTGGCGAGCGGTCCTTCACCGAGTGGGGCATCCAGTACTGGCCGGTAAAACTCACCATGCCGATCGGCGCAGCGCTCCTTATCCTGCAAGGCCTGTCCCGCCTGCTGCGCGATATCGCCACCGCGGCGGGAAGGGGCGAATAGCGATGGGGCTCGAGCTTCCGATCCTGTGGCTGAGCGTCCTTATGTTCGGCGGACTCGGCGTGCTTCTGCTGCTCGGACTGCCAATGGCCTTCTGCACCGGCAGCCTCGCCGTGCTCTTCCTGTTTCTGTTCGGCAATTCGGCCATGCTGAACATGCTGCCCTCGCGAATCTTCCCCTTCATGACGGACTACCAGCTTTCCGCCGTACCGCTGTTCATTTTCATGGCGGCGATCTTGGAAAAGGCCGGCATCATTGAGGAACTGTTCGATGTCGTCTATAAATGGCTCGGTGGGCTGAAAGGCGGCCTCGCCTCAGCCACTGTCATCTCCTGCACCTTGCTTGCCGCCATGGTCGGTGTCGTTGGCGCGACCGAGGTGACGATGGGAATGATTGCGTTGCCGGCGATGCTGAGGCGCAACTACGACGCCAAGCTCGCCTGTGGTTCTCTGCTCGCCGGCGGCACGCTGGGCATCCTCATCCCCCCCTCGGTCATGGCGATCGTTTATGCGGTTGTGGCCCAGCAGTCGCTCGGTGAGTTGCTCGTCGGTTCGGTTCTCCCGGGCCTTCTCCTGTCGGGTATGTATGTCGCCTACGTAACCTTGCGCTGCTATATTAACCCTGCGCTGGGTCCGGCTCTGCCGGTCGACGAGCGGGTGAGCTTCATTGAAAAGCTGAAGCTGTTGCGCGGCACCATCCTCCCTATCCTGCTCATCATCGTCGTTCTCGGTGTCATCTTCCTCGGCATTGCCACACCTGTGGAGGCGGCCGGAATAGGTACCTTCGGAGCCTTCATCGTCTGCGCAGCGCACCGCCAACTCAACTGGGACACCATTCGCGATGCAGGGATCGCCACGTTGAAGGCGACCGCCATGGTGATGTGGATCTTTTTTGGCGCGACGATGTTCGTCGGCTTTTTCATTCTCAAGGGCGGCCAGACCTTCGTCGCTGATTCAATTCTCGGTACCGGACTGGCGGCCTACGGCGTGCTCGCGCTAATGATGGTGATCCTGTTCGTGCTAGGCATGTTCCTCGACTGGGTCGGTATCCTGCTTCTTACCGTGCCGATATTCCTGCCGATTTTGAAGAGCTTGCAGTTCGATGGGTTGTTCGGCCTGCCCGGGGTCGCCCCAGGCGATGTGCCGCTCTGGTACGGCGTCATATTCATGGTAAATATGCAGATGGCATTCCTCAGCCCGCCTTTCGGCTATTCGCTGTTCTACCTGAAGAGCGTCGCCCCACCTCAGATCACCATGGCCACGATCTTCCGGTCCGCCGTTCCGTTCTTGTGCCTGCAAGCGATCGGCGTCGCTTTGTGCATCGTCTTTCCCGCCATCACGCTTTGGTTGCCCAAAATGGTCTATGTGGCCAATTAGACGGAGAGCAACTGGATGCAACCTTCTCCCCTGCCACCCTGCGGTTCGGGTGCGGCCACACGCACACATGCTCGGCGGCAGGGTTGCGAGCCTCGAGGTCCGGTCATGATCACGAACATAGCCCACCATTTGAAGCACCTTTTAACCCGTGCTAGACGCGGACTTGGCGGGGTCGAGGCATTCCTGAAGAGCTGTTTTCCAAGTGCTCGACTACCCCGAGCAATCGATGATGATGGGAATCGCCGCGGCGCTGAAGAGTTTCAGGCCTGTCGGCGGTCATAGCGTCTGCCGACTGGCGGTCGCCGGCGCTACTCCGCAGCTACACGGCCATGATCTGCGCGACCTAGGCTGCAAGGCCCGCGATGAGATCCTGTTCGGCATCGTCTAAGTCTCCGCTCATCAGAACTTCGCGTCTGCGAGAGCTGCTGCGAGAATATGCTTGCTTTCAGCGCTTGCGCTGGCACTGTCGCGTGGCGAGGAGATCACGCAAGAAATCATCAAGCTACCGGTGACGTTGGTGCCGCATCAGAGCGCATGGTCATTTCAGGGGATGTTCTCCGCAGACCGCTGTTGAGATTCAAGTGATGCTGGCGCCTCTCTGCGCTTCCCGCGCTCGCGTAGCGCCGCGTGCCGGTGATGGGATGGCGCATCAACGGCTCGCTGTGCCCAGGGCCGTACGAACTCCCCCACGCCGTTCGATCAGCCCTCGAGCTTGCCGTTTCGCCCACGAACCGCTTGGGATTAGAGTTAAGAACCTGGCGCACTTCCGTCAGACAGGCGATGAGATCCTGCTGCACCCCGAAAGCAGTCGCGTCATCCGATGCTGGCCTCCACTCCAGCCACATCTTGAATCACAAACCGACTGATCCGGATTCCCCTTCGATTCTTTTACCGCGAAGCGGTTTCCTGCGCGAAGGGGCAGGAGCCCGCTCCTGCTCCCGAGCTCGTGCCGAACAGCGGGAGAGAGGGGGCAAGGAGACAAATCGGAGGGGTCACCCGCCCGAGGCGAAGCCGAAGGGACGACGCATGATCCGTTAGCGGATCTGCGGCGATCCTGCACGAAGCGCGGGTCAGGCCGGCGCGAAGGAAGGACGCGGAGACCGATTTTCTCCTTGCAGGGGAGAGGGGATAGCGCCCCCTTTCTCCGTCAGGCAAAACAACAGTCGCCCCGCTGGGAGAAGGGGACGCCGCGCCACTCCACTTGAATCTCCACCCGCTTCCGTGCTTGCCTGTCTCCCGCAAATCGCAGAGCGACGGTGAGCATGGCAAAGTCAGTCACCAGCATCGCACCCGACCCCATGGTCGACCGTCTGCGCGCCGCCCTCGGCCCGCGCCAAGTCACCGAACAAAAGATGTTCGGCGGCACCTGCTTTATGCTCAACGGCAACATGCTGATCGGCACGTCGAAGCGCGGGCTCCTGGTGCGCGTCGGCAAGGAAGGGCACGCGGCGGCTGCCGCCCGCCCGTACGCGCGGCCGATGGAAATGGGCGGACGTTCGATGGAAGGTTATGTCCATGTTGCGCCGGAGGGCACGGCCACCGAGGCGGATCTCCGTGGCTGGCTCGACCTTGCGCTGGCATTCGTCGAAACTTTGCCGCCGAAGATCAAATCCGCCGGGATCGCAACGAAGCGGGCTTAGACTAGGCCGCTGGCCCGCCACCCTTCCGCACGTGACGTGTCAGTGTTGTTGTGCTGGAACGCATGGCCCGGGGAGGGAGCGATGGCACTCAATGGACATTGCATGTGCGGCGCGGTGACGTGGGTCTACTCCGGCGAGACCACCCGCAGTTCCGCAGCTATCTTGCCCGCAAGCGGCGCAGAGCTGGCCGTCGTCTACTACTCCGGCCATGGTGTCCAGATCGACCGCGAAAACTTCCTGATCCCCGTCGATGCCTCCCTGAAGCAGGCGGCGGACATTGAAGTCCAGACCCTCAAGCTCAATGATGTGCTGGAACAGTAGGCTTCGCCATTTTCAGGTACGACACCGCACGGACCTCCTTTTTCGTGCAGCACGCTACGCTTTGACGAGTGCCTTGCGCGCCTTCTTTACCGGCGACTTGACGGCCGTTGCGGTTGTTGTCGCCGTCGCGGGGCGAGCAACTCGTTTTGGTTTTTCTGCCGCGGCTGGTGCGGGCGCTTCCTTGCGCCCGAGCCCGATTGATTTCGCAAGAGCCGAGCGGGTGGCTGCGTAGTTCGGCGCCACCATCGGATAATCTGCGGGCAGGTTCCATTTCTGGCGGTATTGGTCCGGGCTCAAATTGTAATGCGTCCCAATATGACGCTTCAGGGATTTGAATTTCTTCCCGTCTTCCAGGCAGATGATGAAATCAGGTGACACTGATTTCTTGATCGGCACCGCCGGCTCCAGTTTGATTGCAGCCGGGGGGACAGGCGTGCCGATCCCTTGCAAAGCAACATAGGTGTCCCCAATCAGCTTCGACAACTCGCCGACCGGCAGCGGATTGTTCGACACGTAGGCGGAAACGATCTCGGCGGTAACCGATACCAGATCAGCTTGGTCGTTTAAATTTGGAGAAACGGTCATCGAGCTTTCCTCTTGTCCAATGGCGTGCGGTGAAACAGATGGGTGGTTAACAATCAGCAATAGTTCGTTGTCCCGCCAACAAACCTTATTCGCCACAAATATCAAGCCAGCAAGCTTCGCTTTCATCGACTCACCCTGGGACGCGCTCGATCTCGATAGCGAGCGGCTGACAAGCTGGCACGCCCAGCATGGCTGGGCCGCTTGCCCGCGACCGACGGATCATCAGCGCGACCGGCATGCTGAATGGTCAGTGAGGAGACGTCCACCTTGACTTCGGCACTTCGGCCGGCACCTCGACGTGCAAATCCCTGGGCAGATCACGAGAGCCCTTCTAAGCCACACCGCGGCGGGACGCATCAAGACGAGCATGCGCAATATTCTTGCGCGAAATATTCCGGACTGAGGGCAAAGCAACGATGACCAACCGTACGTTTCTTACATCCAATTGAAGCCAACCAAGAATAGATTATTATTCCGCTGGGGCGTATCGTTGGGGGGGTGGATGAGCAGTGTTCAAAGGGTAAGTCCAGTTCTAGAACAAGCAATCGCTGCACTTCTAAACAGGGCCGAGTATGACGGCACCGTTTCGATCAAAGCGGCAGTGAAGGAAATTAGGCGGGCTGCGCCTTATTTGGCCGCATCCGATGAAGAGCTAACCGAGGCGATTTTCGAAGTATCTGCTGCCATGGGCCTGTCTCAATAAGTGGCATTGGGTATACTGGCGATCTGGCTTTGTTAAAGCAGGTCTTTGATCGTGTCTGCGCCGAGGCAGGTATCTCCGTTGGTAGCATGGAGGCGCTCAGGCTCCGGCTCAGCACCTCCGCGTTGAGCCGCACCCTGTCGCGGCTCAGGGAGGCGCTCGGCGATCCGGTCTTGGGGCCTGCACAGACGCGGCGGCAACCGGCCGGGCCTCGGTCAGAAAAGACAGCACGGCCGTGGGTAGCGCTGCGCAATTGGGCGCATAAATGCCGCAACGCGATATAAGACTTCTCTTGTTGACGCGCTTCCCCAGATATTGCCAGACGGTGCGGGTGGCGTAGGGCAGATTGTTGTTTCGCCACGATATGCCCATAGTGACGCCCCGCAGGTAACGCCGCTGGTACGTTTCGAACGGCATGAGGATCGTCTGTCCAAAGGTTGGGGCATCGCCGCGCGTCAGTTCCGTCAAAAAGATGCGCTGGTGCCGATACGCCGCGAGCCCCGTATAGCGTGAACGCTGCACGATGCCGTTTTCGGCATCTTCGATGCGCTCAAGCGAGGAAACCAGAACTTGTCCGCCATTCTCGCGCAAGTGAGCGCAGGCGCAGACGATCCGGTCAGGCCAGGACAGCGACGTGTGCCATGCCTGGTAGAATCCGAGATAGGGTCCGAGTGCATGCAGGTCACCAGGAAAGGCGTCCGCCAGCGGCCCTTGGAGGGCCGTTTGTCGGCGCCGCTCGCTCAATTTACTGCGGAAGTTGCCAGGGGACAGGTCGAAATCGGCTGGTTCGAGGCCAAAAGCTGCCGCGATCGTCAGGAGGTTATGAGCGGAAGGAAGGGTTCCTGCATTGAGGTAGCGGTTGAACTGCTGCCGGTTGATACCGATGGTGCGGCACAAATCGGATACCGATCTGTGGGTGCTGCAGGCAAGTTTCAGGTTGCTGCTGAAATTGGCCCATGGCTTGCTCATGGAGACAGTATAAACTTGCTTAAAAACGCTTCAAGCGACGAAATTGCGTTGCCGCAGGCTCTGCCTAGGATCGGCCACAAGGCTTCAGTCCAAAGGAGAACCCAATGAGCGCTTCCAGCAGGTTATCGAGTCTCTCACGCCGTGATCTTCTTCAAGCGGGGGTGGCTCTAGGCCTTGTCGCAGCCGCAGGCTCGCTGGCGTCACCGGCCGCGGCGCAAACGCCAGTGCGCGGCGGACAGTTGCGGCTGGGGCTCGATGGCGGCGCCTCCGCCGATACGCTCGACCCAGCCCTGGCGTCCGCCAGCGTCAATTTTGTGATCGCGCATTGCTGGGGCGATACGCTGGTCGAATCCGACCCCAAGACGGGCGCGGCGGTTCCCTCGCTGGCCGAATCCTGGTCAGCGTCGGCCGACGCCAAGGAGTGGACCTTCAAGATACGCAAGGACGTTCGTTTCCACGATGGCAAGGCATTTACCGTTAGCGATGCTGTCGAGACGTTGCGCCGCCACGCCGGGAAGAAATCGCAATCGGGCGCACTCGGCCTGCTGTCCGGGATAGACCGCATCGAGAAACGGTCGGGCGACATGGTGGTGATGCTGAAGGAAGCCAATGCTGACTTGCCGCTGATATTTACGGATTATCATCTTCAGATCCAGCCGGGCGGCGGCGTGGAAAAGCCGACAGCTGCGATCGGCACCGGTCCCTACAAGCTGGCTGCGTTCGAGCCGGGCATTCGCGCCGCTTTCGAAAAAAACGAGGACGACTGGCGCCAGGACCGGGGCTACGTCGACAGCGTGCTTATTACCGTGATGAACGACCTGACCGCGCGGACCAGCGCGTTGCGATCCGGTCAGGTCGATTTCATCAGCACCGTCGAACCGAAGATCGCGCCGTTGCTGAAGCGGGTTCCGGGCGTCGAGATCCTGCGCACCTCCGGCAAGGGTTTCTATTCCTTCCTGATGCATTGCGACACCGTGCCGTTCGACAACAATGATCTGCGTCTGGCGCTCAAATATGCGATAGACCGCGAGGCTATCCTCAATCGGGTTCTGGGCGGGTTCGGCACCATTGGCAATGATTACCCGATCAACGCCAACTATGCGCTCGCGCCTGCCGATATAGAGCAGCGCAATTACGATCCCGACAAGGCTGCATTCCACTTCAAGAAGTCTGGCCTTCAAGATCCAATTCTGCTGCGCACCTCGGAAGCAGCGTTCCCCGGCGCGGTCGATGCGGCCCAGCTTTTCCAATTGAGCGCGGAAAAGGCCGGGATCAAGATCAATGTGCAGCGCGAGCCGAGTGACGGCTACTGGTCGGAAGTCTGGAACGTCAAGCCGTTCTGCACCTCCTTTTGGGGTGGTCGTCCGACGCAGGACGCGCGCTATTCCACTTCCTACGTTTCCAACGCGGAGTGGAACGACACCCGCTTCAAGCGGCCCGACTTCGACAAGATGGTGGTGCAGGCGCGCGGTGAACTGGATGAGACCAAGCGGCGCGTGCTCTACCGTGACATGGCGCTGATGGTGCGAGATGAGGGCGGCCTGATACTGCCGGTATTCAACGACTTCATCAACGCCTGCACGAGCCATCTCAAGGGTTTTGTTCCCGATATTGGCAATGACTTTTCCAATGGCCGCATCGCCAGCCGGGTCTGGCTGGAGGCTTGAACCGGGACATGATCGTACTTTTCCGGCGGCGGGATGGTGTGCTTGCCACCGAGTAGAGCTTTGTGGTTGAACGAACAAGTATTTCCGTGTCATTGAAAATGAGTGGATCGTCCTGAAAGACGACACCCGGCTCGCCGCGCGCATCTGGATGCCCGAAACGGTTCCTGGCGGGGTGCCGGCGGTGCTCGAATTCCTGCCTTATCGCAGACGCAACGGCACCGCCGCGCGTGACGAGTCCACCTATCCGGTCTTCGCGGCGGCCGGCATCGCGGGCGTGCGTGTCGACATTCACGGTTGCGGAGAATCCGACGGCGTGATCGATGGCGAATATACCGCGCGCGAGCTTGCCGACGCCGTCGAGGTTATCGAATGGATCGCTGCGCAGGACTGGTCGAACGGCAATGTCGGGATGATGGGAATTTCCTGGGGCGGGTTCAACGCGCTCCAGGTCGCGGCTCTCAAACCACCAGCTGTCAAGGCCGTGATTTCCCTGTCGTCCACCGTCGACCGCTACAATGACGACATCCACTACAAGAATGGCGCGCATCTATCGGCGCAACTGTCATGGGCGGCGACGATGACTGCCTTCCAGTCGCGGTCCCCCGATCCCGATCTCGTCGGAGAACGCTGGCGCGACATGTGGCTTGAGCGCCTGGAAGGCGACCCGTTCTTCATGGAGGAGTGGCTGTCCCACCAACGCCGCGACGACTTCTGGCGTCACGGTTCGATCTGCGAGGACTTTGACGGTTTTTCCGTTCCCGCACTGGTGATTGCCGGATGGGCCGACGGCTACCGCAACACGCCCTTGAAGGCGGTCGCCGGGATGCCGGAAATGGCCTGGGGCCTGATCGGTCCATGGGTTCACAAGTATCCGCATTTCGCCTATCCGAAGCCCCGCGTCGATTTTCATGCCGAGGCAATTTCATGGTGGCGGCATTGGCTATGCGCAGAAGACAACAAGGTGGAGCATACGCCGAGGCTGCGTGCTTATATCCTGGACGGGCCGCGACCCGGCCGCCAGCGCGAGGCCGACCTGGGCTATTGGGTTGCCATGGACAGATGGAACGTTCCCGACACACTCGTCCTTAGCCTGGACGCTTCGGGCAGGCTCGCTTGGAGCACTTCATCGCATGCTGAAGAAAAAATCCTCCTGCACTCTCCTCAAGATACAGGCACCGCTGCGGGAGATTTCTTTCCGCGGAGGCCGGATTCGGAAATGGCCGGCGACCAACGTGTTGACGATGCTGGATCGATCACCTTCGACAGCGCCGTGCTTGCTGAGGAATGCGTCGTGTTTGGCCAGCCGCTCGCAAAGCTGTCGCTTTCCAGTGATGCCAACTTTGCCAACCTTGCCGTCAGGCTCGTCGACGTCCATCCCCACGGTGTGGCGACGCGCGTCAGCTACGGGTGTGCTCAATCTAGCGCATCGCAGCGGCAATGCCGCCCCGCAGCCTCTGAAGCCGGGCGAGACGGTCGAGATTGAGTTGATGCTTGATGCGTGCGGCTACCGTTTTGCGCCCGGCCACCGTCTGCGTCTGTCCTTGTCGACCGACGATCCTGCCCCAGCCCTGCGACGCAACGCTGACGATCGATCTTGCCACGCTGCGATTGGAACTGCCGCTGCTTGGCGAGCATCGAAGGGTCGAAATCCCGCAGCCATCCAATCCCGATCCTCTGCCCCGTTACGAAGTCCTGACAGACGGATCGTCGGACCGCTCTGTTGAACGCGATCTGCAAAATGGCGTGACGCGCTATCGGGTGCACGAGGACACAGGTCTTAGCCGCCATCCGGGCAACGGCTTGTGCACGCGCGACATCCGGCAGGAGGTATGGTCGATAGCGCCCGATAACCCGCTGTCGCTGACGGCAGAGGTCCGCTGGACGTGCTGTGCCGAGCGGGAAGGCTGGCGAACGCAGAGCCATTGCACCACGCATCTCTCCTGCACGGCGACCGAATGGGTGGTTTCGCAACGAATCGAAGCACTGGATGACGGCCGCAAGGTGTTTGAGCGCGAGCGCAATTCCCGCATCCCGCGTGACCACATGTAATAGATCGCCTATCGCTGCGGCTGCGGCAATGCCGTGCATTTCAGCCGGGTGTTTCGCCAGCACACCGGCATCACCCCGACCCATGTAAGGCATCCGAACCGATGCGCAAGCGGCTCTACCAATGTGAACTAATGCGTGACGTGAGTTCGTAACCGGATGGAGCTGCGCCAAGTCCGATTTCTGCTCGATACTCCCGAAATCCGAGATGCTGCTATATCCCTAAGGCAGGAATTAATCTCGTTCATCGTCCTTAGGGCCGCGTGACCATACGAGAGAATACGAAGGAAATGGGCTGGCAAACCATCCGCTAGTTCCTGTACAAAACGGTGACCCTCAGCGACTAAAATAATCGTTATCCGTCAATACTTTACGAAGCGGTTCGCCAAAGTTGATTCAAGGGGCTGGTACAGCCACTCGCCGATCGCATTATCTTCTACGGATGGCAGCTTTGCGCCGCGAGCCGTTGACGCGGTATGCGCCGCGTCAATGGAGTTAAGGCATTGCTGGACTGCCTAGACATCATAATGCCAGGCCGGCATGGGCAATATGCAAATTGGTGGAAATTCCTGATGCGGCTCAGTTTCGAGAATCGCCAGGGCTTCATCGGATGACCGTGCCTGCCGGAGCTGCTCGCGAACCTGAGATGCCCGAAACAGCCGGCATATTTGGGAAAGGGCAGGGAGGAAGGCGGAAGTGGCAGAGCGCGGCCAGAGTACGGTGTAAATGAGATCGACGGGGTCGTCGTCGGGGCCGTCGAAATCGATAGGCTGGGCCAAGCGTGTCAAAGACGCGACAGGCGAAGAGATCATACCCAGTAGAGCGTGGGGGATTGCGACGCCACGACCTATGCCCGTCGAGCCGAAATCCTCGCGGTCGAAGAGACCACGGAGAACCACCTGCTCGTCAAGCCCGGCTCTTCGCGCAATCCTGATCGCGATTTTTGATAAGGCTGATTGCTTTCCCTTTGTCGCAAGGTCAAGCGAAATGTCTTCCTCTGACAAGACGGGGGAGATCATCAGGGTCAACTCCAAGTCGATCCAAACGCGATCGCAAATCAGCGTTCAGCCGCACTGGTTAAGCAAGGCAGATGAGGTGTGGAGATGCTGGCTGTCCCGGACGCGAAGCCAAGGCTTTCTCGCGTCCGGGCTAATGACCCGTTTTGAGGAGTCTCGGCTGCCGGAAATCGAGGTGGAAACTATCCATAGCAATTCAGAGGTAGTGAAAGATTTTTCGAAATCAAGCAAACAGGTGTGCAGCCGAATAGCAGAAATAATGCACTGAAATGCCAGTTAATTTCGTTTGACGATCAGAACAGTCTCCTGCTTGCTGGCCTGACGCGAACAGGCCGCGCCAGCAAGTGAAATCGGATTCTTTGACCTAGTTCAGATCTTCGGCCATCGCGTTTTTTAGTTCAACAAGGAGATACCGTGATGAAAAAACTCGTCCTCGCAGTTGCCCTGACAGTAGGCAGTTCGCTTTGCGCCATGGCGGCGGATGAGGTCACCAAAGCTCCGCCAGCCGCTCTGTACGAACAGGTCAGCAAGCTTGTGAAGCTGCCGGACTTCCTGCCGGGCATGGGCCAACTTTTCGTTGTTCCGACGACATTGCCTGCCGGACCATTCCTTGCCTATGACCACGATGGCAAGCTTGTCAGCACGATTTATATGCTGCCGACCAAGGACCTCAATCCAGACAAGCGTTTTGACGATCTCGCTTCACCCGGCGGCAATGTCGACCATGTCGATGTCTACTACAATGCCGGCCATCCGGGAGTCGAAGGGCCGCATGTCCACGTCGTTCTGTGGCATGTCTCCGCTGCTGACGAGGCCCAGGTCGCCAAATGACACTCACGCGTCGTGAGATACTAAGCGCGGGCGGGGGCCTTGCCGCCGCCCTCTCGCTCTCTTCTGTGGCAGTATGGGCCGGCGAGGCGATCGAAATTCGGATGCAAGGGCGCGACGACGGTTCGCAAGTCTGGTTCGACCCGATCGGCATTCTGATCAAGCCAGGGCAGACGATCCGATGGACCAACCTCAATCCTGGCAATTCGCACACGACGACGGCGTACAATCCGGCAAACTTCGGGCGACCGCTTCGCATGCCCAAGACGGCGAAATCGTGGGATTCCGACTACCTCCTGCCCAAGGAAAGCTTTTTGGTTACCTTCACCGAGCAGGGGGTCTACGACTATTACTGTATCCCGCATGAGCATGCTGGAATGGTCGGCCGTATTATCGTCGGCGAACCAGAGGCACATGGCTGGGCTGAAATGGTTGGAGCAAATGGCGACCTACCGGAGGCGGCCCTCAAGGCATTCCCGACTGTCGAAGACATCATGACGAAAAGGGTCGTCCGTCGCGCTTAGATCATGCCCATGAAAGGCACGGCCCTCGGCAACAAGTGGAACCTAATACGACGATACCAATGGAAGCGCGAGTTTTCTTGGGTGTCGTCAGTGACCTATAGGGGCGACTTTCATGACAGGCTGCGTGTTTGCGTGTGAAACTCAACCATCATCTCTGGCAGGACGCGACGCGCGCACCCAAGTGCCGGACGCACCTCGCGATGCCCGAACTGCTGCCGAGCAACGCGAGCGTGCAACGCACCGGCTTGCTGAGCTGGGCGAGATGACGGGCGGTATTGCCCATGACTTCAGAAACCTCCTGGCAGTAATAGAATCCGGGCTCGGGCTCGCTGAACGAAGAGCCGACGAGCCCGAAAGGGTTCGTGCCTACATCGCGGCCGCGCGGGAAGGAATCGATCGAGGGATCGAGCTAACGTCACTGCTATTGGCCTTCGCAAAGCATCAGGAAGTGGATATCCACGCTGGCAATTTGAATAGGTTCCTCACGTCTTTCGAGCCTTTCCTAAGGTATGGCGCAGGGCCCGATGTCCGGGTCAAGCTGGAACTTGGTCCCGATGTCCCGGACTGCTTGATCGATCCCGCACTGTTCGACACCGCAGTGCTTAATCTCGTCATGAACGCACGAGATGCGATGCCAAGTGGCGGGGAGATCCGCATCATCACTGAACGACTGGTGCAGACGACCGCGAAACCTGACCCGCCCGGACCTGGAACCCACGCATGCGTTCGCGTCAAAGACCACGGTTGCGGCATGGCTCCTGAAGTCTTGCGGAAGGTGTTCGATCCATTCTTCACGACGAAGGGTGAGAAGGGTACCGGGATAGGGATGCCACAAGTGCAGGCACTGACCCAGATGGTTGGTGGTCGGATCCGGATAAGCAGTGAACGAGGGATTGGGACAACGGTCGACCTTCTGTTCCCGTCAGTCCAGTCGGATATTTAGACGCTCCACTAGAACTCACAGAATTTGATGTCGCCGCTTGCGACGGAATGCAATCCCATCAGCGCTGGACCAACTACACTCTCGTCCGCACTTGCGGATTGCACCGCATAGACCGGATAGGAGAACTGCGGCATTTCAGGCACAAGGTGCAGTCGGCCCGCCATTATGTGCGGCTGAACCGCGCTCATCCTGAAATATCCGGAGCCGCCAGCCGCGAGAACATAGTTCAGCGCGAGTGGACCGAGATCGAAAGAAAGATCCGGCGCAGCACTGGGGAAATTCATCCCGTGGTGAAGTCCAAAATCCGGTCCCCAATCCATATAAACATAATCGGACCCGTCCATGAGGCGCGCTTCGGAATTGGTAGTCACAAGGACGAGCTTTTCCTCCAGAAGCAGATCGATCTTCAAACCCGGTCTGTGCGGGGGCGCGTACATGATAGCTAAGTCGACCATTCCCGATGCGACCTGATTGATCAAATCCTGCGGCACATCGACGTGTACTCGAAGCGCAATATCCTCAAGCGAGCCGCGCATCCATCGGACCCAATCAAGCAGCAGAGGTTGCGCAAGGCTGACTTCGCTGCCGACCGTAAGAACAGCCCGGCGTCCCTGCGGCACGGCAACCTGATGAAGGGTGCGTTGCCATAGTTGGACGAACATCGGGGCGTGGCGCAGAAATTGCTCGCCGGCCGCGGTCAGCGAAGCTCCGCCTTTGTGGCGAACAAAAAGGGTGCGGCCCAGTTGCTGCTCGAGGTTGCGGATTCGTGCGCTTACGGTCGTCTGGGCGACATTCAAGCGCTCCGAGGCCCGAATAAAACTCCCTGTCGAAACGATCTCGATAAAAGTGCGGGCGAGCTCAATATCCATAAGGTAATAGCATAAAAATTGCGTTTAAATGTCAATCAAATTCGTTTGCTAGATACTTAGCTCCAGCACTAGGCTCGAAGAATTCCACCAAGCCTAGCGCTGGATGCTGCGCAGCGCCGGTTGGAGCGGGCGGAAGCTCTCTCCATCCTCCCACATCGTTTTGCCTGCAGCGTCACAGGAGAAATCATGTCGACGAGAGAAAAGAGCCAAGGCGATGTGGGGCGTCGCGACTTTCTGAAGCTGTTCGGCGCGGCTGGCGCGGCCGCGAGTACACTACCGCTTGGAGGATCCGCATCGGCGGACGAAATGGTGGCCGCGACGGCCGATACAAAACATCATCGCGGAACCGCCGCCACCGAACCTCAAGCTGGAGGCTCTGGCTATGAATTCTTCAATGTGGACGAATCCGCCTTCATCGAGGCAGCGATCGACACGCTCATTCCCAGCGATTCAACCGGCCCCGGCGCCAAGGAACTCGGCGTTGCGATCTACATCGATCGGCAAATGGCCAGCGGATACGGCAAGGGCGACCGGCTGTATCTGGAAGGGCCGTTCGGCGAGGGCACGCCAGAACAAGGCTATCAATTGCTGATGACGCCATCGGAATTGATCCGGGCCGGCATCGCCGACGTCAGTGCCTATGTGCAGAAAAACCACAAGAGCACTTTCGAGAACCTTTCGGCAAAAGATCGTGTCGCGGTGATGAGCGAACTCGAGGGCAAGATGGTCGAGCTTCCAACAGTGCCAACCGAAACGTTCTTCGGGCTTCTGCTCCAGCTCACGATCGAGGGTTATTTCGCCGACCCGATGTATGGCGGAAACAAGGATGGCGCGGCGTGGAAGATGATCGGCTTCCCAGGCGCCGACGCCATGTACATGGACAAGATCGAACCGTTTCGGAACAAGCCCTACGCGGCCGATCCGAAGGGCATACAGGATCTCATTTAATTCACGCAATAAAAAGGAGACTCTAACATGGCCACCAAACTCAACGCGGTCGATGTCCTGATTGTCGGTCTTGGGTGGACAGGCGGCATCATTGCCAAGGAGCTTGCATCGACAAAGCTGAAAATCGTCGCCCTTGAGCGGGGAGGCCCGCGTGACACCAATCCGGATTTCATCGACCCGCAGATCCATGACGAGTTGCGCTACGCCGCCCGCTACGACCTCATGCAGAACGTGCGGCGGGAAACCATCACATTCCGCAATAATGAATCGCAGACGGCGCTGCCGATGCGTCAACTCGGCTCGTTCCTGCCCGGCCAGGGCGTCGGCGGCGCCGGCGTGCACTGGAATGGCGTGACCTGGCGCTGGCTAGAATGGGATCATCAGGCACGCACCCGGACGGTCGACAAATACGGCGAAAAGCTCGTCCCTTCGGATATGCACCTGCAGGATTGGCCGATCACCTATGACGATCTCGAGCCCTATTACGACAAGTTCGAAAAAACTTGCGGCACCTCCGGCAAAGCCGGCAACATTAACGGCCGAAAGATCGATGGCGGCAACATCTTCGAGGGACCACGAAAGGACGAGTACCCCAAGCCGCCGATGATTGCCGCGCAGAGCATGGTGATGTTTGAGAAGGCGGCCCGCAATCTCGGCTACCACCCTTTCCCCAACCCGTCGTCAAACGCGTCGCGGGATTACGTCAATCCGGACGGCGTTGCCTTCGGCCAGTGTCACTACTGTGGATTCTGTGAACGTTTCGGCTGCGAGGCGAATGCCAAGGCTAGCCCGCATTTCACCGTCATCCCGCTGGCGTTGGAGAACCCGAATTTCGAACTGCGCACCAACTCGATCGTGCTGAAGGTCAATCTCGACTCGACCAGCAAGAAGGCGGTCAGCGTCACCTATCTCGACGCACGCGGGCGGGAATTGGAACAGCCTGCCGACCTCATCATCCTGGCGGCCTATGCGCTCGGCAACGTCAACCTGTTGCTGCATTCGGGGATTGGCGTGCCCTATGACCCGGCAACGGGAAAGGGCGTGGTCGGCCGCAACTATGCCTATCAGTGCGGTGGCGGAGCTACCGCCTTCTTCGACAAGAAAACCATCCTGAATCGCTTCATGGGGGCCGGCGCGCTCGGCACCTGCATGGATGATTTCAACGCCGACAACTACGATTTCGAGAAGGCCGGCTACATCGGTGGCGGCGGCATCAGCTGCAGCAACTCGGGTGCCAGGCCGATCCAGTCGCATCCAACACCGCGCGGCACGCCGCGCTGGGGCTCCGACTGGAAGGAGGCAGTGGTCGACAATTATGACCACGCGGCCAGCATTGGCAATCAAGGCGCGGTGATGGCCTACCGGCAGAACTATTTGAGTCTCGATCCGACCTACACCGACGTTTTCGGGCGTCCGCTGATGAGGATGACGTTCGACTTCCAGGACAACGAGGTAAAGCAGATGAACGCTCAGGCCGACATCTGCGTGACGATCGCCAAGGAGATGGGTGCGGCCAAGGTCGATCGGAGCATTCCCCCAGTGCCTTATTCGATCGTGCCTTACCAGAGCACACACAACACAGGCGGGGCAGTATTCGGAGCCGACCCGAGCACCAGTGTTCTGAACAAATACCTTCAGGTCTGGGATGTCCCGAACGTGTTCGTCACCGGCGCTTGCGTGTTCCCCCAGAACGCGGGGAAGAACCCGACCGGACCGGTAGGCGCTCTTGCCTACTGGGCGGTGGACGCGATCAAGAATCAGTATCTGAAGAACCCCGGCCCACTGGTTCCCTCCTGAGGCAACGTCTGCCGGATCCGCGATTTGGATCCGGCAGGCTGTGTGAATCCCGATATTGCCAGGGGCGGACTTGGCGAAAACCAAGCCGCCGCTCATTGAAAGCAGCAACCATGAAATCGACCATGCTTGGATTGGCGACCGCGATTGTCACTGCAGTCGGTTCGGCCCATGCGCAGGATTCATCCCCCGGCAACGCCGAAGCCGGTGCCGTCGTCTTCAGGAGGTGCATGGCCTGCCACAAGGTCGGCCCTGACGCACAAAACGGGGTAGGTCCGGTTTTGAACGGCATCGTCGGCCGAGCGGCCGGTGAGTATCCCGATTACAGCTATTCCTCGGCGAACATGAATTCGGGTCTGACCTGGGATGAACCGACGCTGACGACCTATCTGAGGGCGCCGCGCAAGCTGGTGCCGGGCACAAAGATGGCGTTTGCCGGTCTCAGCAAGGACCAGGAGATCGCCGACGTCATCGCCTATCTGAAACAGTTCAACGCTCAGGGCCAGAAGGTCGGCCCCTGAATCAGACGGGAACCTGTCCCTGGGCAAAGTGCAACCTTGATGAAATTTCTCCTGCACAAGGGTCTGGGAGATTCCACGATCCAACTGATCGGTAGCTACCTGCGTAGCCGCGGCGCCGGCCATCACTGGATCGAGCGATATCGCGGCGACATCTTCGTATTCGTGTCGGATGCGGTCGACGAAGAAATCCTGAGAAGCAAATTCGCCAGCCTTCTCGATGCCCTCAACGACATAGACACGGACGGGACTCGACCTCGATGAGCGAAAAAATCTTCAACGAGAGAGTAAAGTTGAAACGGGCATATGAGAGCCCGGCCGCCGACGACGGCATTCGCGTGCTGATTGACCGGCTTTGGCCGCGCGGGGTCAAGAAGACGGAAGCAGCGATCGACTATTGGATGAAGGAACTCGCGCCAAGCACCGAGCTTCGGAAATGGTTCGGACACGATCCAGCACGCTGGGAGGAATTCCGCCAGCGATATGCGGCGGAAATCCATGAGCATCGCGATGTGCTCGACCGACTACGCGATCTGCTACGGCAAGGCGCCGTCACACTCGTCTACGCGGCTCATGACGAGGCTCACAACGATGCCGTCGTCCTTAGAGAGGTTTTGCTGAGACATCGATGAAAACGGCGCGCCCCTCCTCCACTGCCGAAGACACTGGCTTGCGGTCTCGACAGCGACAACAAACTCGTTTCTCCGGAACCAAACCAAGGAAAATCCATCCAATCATCGATGGGCGCGTTCAGTTGAGGAGAAGAACAATGAAATTCTTTGTCGATACAGCCGACATTTCTGAAATTCGCGAGCTTGCCGCCGCTGGCATTCTCGACGGGGTGACCACAAACCCGTCCCTTATCGCAAAGACCGGCCGACCGATCAGGGATGTGATAAAAGAGATTTGCCAGACAATTGAGGGCCCAGTTTCGGCAGAGGTCACCGCGACCGGCTTCGACGGCATGATCGCCGAGGGAGAGCGTTTGGCCGGCATTGCCGGCAATGTGGCCGTCAAGGTGCCGTCGACCTGGGAAGGATTCAGGGCTTGCCGGGCGCTCAGTCAGGTTGGGCACAAGGTCAATGTCACCCTGTGCTTTTCAGCCAACCAGGCACTGCTCGCAGCCAAGGCAGGCGCGACCTTCATTTCGCCCTTCGTCGGCAGGCTCGACGATCTCGGTCTGGACGGCATGGAAGTGATCCGAGAAATCTGCACGATATACGACAACGACAAATCCTTCACCACGGAAATCCTGGCGTCCTCGATTCGCACGCCTCTCCATGTCAAACAGGCGGCGATCGCAGGCGCCGATATCGCAACCGTACCACCAGCGGTACTCAGAAACCTCGTCAAACACCCACTCACCGACAAGGGCCTCGAGTCCTTTCTCGCCGACTGGGGTAAGACGGGGCAAGCGATTCTGTAATTGCCCGCAGTGGAATGGCTGAGGAAGCCACCATAAAAATTGCACTCAATTACCGATTAAATTCGTTTGCATGATGCCGGGAATGGCGGGAAGTTGAGCCGTGGAGCGCCAGTTTCGCTCTAGTCAGGTGAAAGCGAAATCGAGAATTTGAAGACGCGCTGGCTTTGTGCGCTCAGAGGCTGATGAGCCTGTCGCCGCTCCCCTGGATGCGATTTTGTCGAAATCGCCAAGGAGAAGAAAATGGCTGTGGACCCTACCGAAGTGATCGGGCCAGACCTGGTCAAGGGCATCGCGTTCGCCGATCTTCCCGACGGTGGAAAGCTGGTCGGCCATTGCGGCAATGAGCAGGTGCTGCTGGTACGCCGCGGGGCCGAGATCTTCGCCGTCGGGGCGACTTGCACGCATTACGGCGGGCCGCTCGTCAACGGTCTTGTGGTGGAAGACACGGTCCGGTGTCCGTGGCATCACGCGTGCTTTGATTTGCGTACAGGCGAAGCCTTGCGAACGCCTGCCTTCAGTCCACTCGCGTGCTGGTCGGTGGAACAACGCGATGATCAGATATTCGTGGGCGAGAAGCGCAAACGGACCGCACCCAAGCCGCGCGATGGAGGCTCCGGCACCGTTCCGGAGAAAATCGTCATCGTCGGCGGCGGCGCAGCCGGTTTCGCGGCGGCCGAAAAATTGCGGCGCGAACACTATCAAGGCAGTATCGTCATGCTCAGCAATGATGAAGCACCGCCGGTTGATCGCCCCAACCTTTCCAAGGACTACCTCGCCGGCAAGGCACCGGAGGACTGGATTCCGTTGCGTGGCGAAAGCTTCTACTCAAAGAATAGTATCGACCTGCATCTTAATGCGAATGTCGCGCGGATCGACCTACGTTCTCGCGAGGTTGTACTCGCGGACGGGACCTCGACTCCTTACGACAAGCTGCTTCTTGCGACCGGGGCCGAGCCGGTTCGCTTGACCACACCCGGGGCAGACCAGCCGCATGTTCACACACTGCGCTCGTTCGCAGATTGCAAGGCGATCATTGAGCGAGCCACCACTGCGCATATCGTTGTCGTGATTGGTGCCAGTTTCATTGGGCTGGAAGCTGCCGCGGCCCTGCGCTCGCGCAAGATCGAAGTTCATGTCGTGGCGCCGGATAAGCGCCCCATGGAGCGGGTCCTCGGTCCGCAAATGGGTGACTTCATCCGCACTATCCATGAGGAAAACGGCGTTGTTTTCCATCTTCAGGACACGGCGAGCAGCATCAATGGCAAAAAGGTGAAGCTCAGCAGCGGCGGCACGTTAGCTGCCGACTTCGTCGTCGCCGGCATAGGCGTGCGCCCGCGGATCGGCCTCGCGGAAAAGGCTGGGCTCATCCTTGACCGCGGGGTCCTGGTGAACGCCTTTCTGGAGACGAGCGCGCCAGACATATTCGCCGCCGGCGACATTGCGCGGTGGCCAGATCCTCACAGTGGCGAGAACATTCGGGTCGAGCACTGGGTGGTTGCAGAGAGGCAGGGGCAAGCAGCCGCGCTCAACATGCTCGGTCATCGTGAGAAATTCGAGGCCGTGCCGTTCTTCTGGAGCCAGCATTACGATGTTCCCATCAACTATGTCGGTCACGCCGAACGGTGGGAGGAGATCGCGGTAGACGGCGACATTGCTGCCAAAGATTGCCTGCTCCGCTTCAAACGAGAAGGGCGCACGCTGGCTGTCGCCTCAATCTTTCGCGACGTTGAAAGTCTGGAGGCCGAGGTGGAAATGGAGCGCCAAATGACAAGCTAGCTTCGACTTCCGAAAAGCGGAAGTCAGAGTCGGAATGGCGAAGCGGAATGTGGTTGTGACTGAAAGGAGTTCGACTATGTCCACAGTGCAGCAGGAACTAGGTGTCACCAATGGCTTGGACACGGTTGCGCCCGTCCAGCGTTATTCAAAGATCGTGAAATTCGTCGACGAGGTCGCTGAGCAGGCGGCTAACGATGCACCGACCCTGGTTGAAATTTTCTCGGACAGCGGCCGCTGGTATTGCCGTGTTCGTCGCGGCGATGAAAAGACCCGGCCGATGGGTCCATATACCAAACAACAGGCTCAGCGTATCCAGGAAGCTCGGAGAATGTTGCTCGCCAAAAGAGGTGCTGCTCGGATCATGTTCGAGTAGAGAAGGAACCCTTTCGATCACACCGGCCGGCGGACTCCTGCTACAATGATCGTCATGAGTTTTCGAATAATGCAGAGCACGCCTCCGGCGTCTAGCCGAGCCGGAGGCAAGGACGTCTCAGGCTGATATTCCGGCATTGTCAACAGACCAGACGGACTTTGTGAGAGAAATTCTCCAGCTTCTCTAGCTTGCGCGTATGAAAGTGTGGTTTTGCCCTGACTACGTCAAATTATAAGATGCGATGTAAAGGGCCGTTGCCGTTCTCTGAGGAAAGATAGGAGCGCGAATCCCGCGAACGCTTAGCGGGCAGGGGTTGGGATTGCTCATTCTCTATTGATTTTGTACCAAGTACCGATCGACAAACCTGGGATCTAATTATGGACGACTACCACAACCAGAAAGGCGCTGAGCCTGAGGACGTGCGCGCCTCATTGAAGGGTGGGCATTGTTTGGTGTTCTAATGAGTAGTCTTTGGGTGTCGCCTACGTCCTAATTGAGATGTAGTGGCCAACGAAGCAGCTAGCCTTTCGGGTTGCCCGAGAAGATCGGTAACGTCATTGGCGCGTTTGCAATGCCTTGGGCTGTGGTCGGTGCTGGTATATTTAGGCTGCGGTCTCATAAAAGCGAAGCGACGATCTGATGACCGCCAAGGCCATGCTCGACGAGAAGGCGCCGCGGCACTTTCATCGGTATAGCGGGCTTTGGCGCCAGCGGCCCGGCGGAGAAACTCTAAAAACTTTTCAATATGCCGCAAAGCCGGTACGGCATATTGACCGGCGGCCTGTATGCCCATTTCAGGAACACCGTCCCGATGATTCCCAGCACGCTCCAAGCACCCGACTTCCCGGCAAACGATCGCGAGCTCGACGATGAAGCGCTGCTGGATATCGTGCGACGGCAAACGGCCCGGTACTTCTGGGAAGGCGCACATCCCGTCAGTGGTCTTGCCCGAGACCGTCAGAAGACCATCGGTGCTCCGGCCAACGATCTCACAGCTATTGGCGGCTCTGGCTTCGGTATCATGGCAATCATCGTTGCGGTTGAACGCGGTTGGATCGATCGCACTGTGGCATTATGCCGATTGCTGCGAATGCTGGATTTCCTGGAAAGCTCGCCGCGCTACCACGGCGTGTTCCCGCATTTCATCAATGGCCGAACCGGTGCTACAATTCCATTCCGTCGCAAGGATGACGGCGCTGATCTGGTCGAAACCACTTTCCTGTTTCAAGGTCTGATCTGCGCCCGCGAGTATTTCGCCGGGATGGCAACCGAGGAGGTACGCCTTCGCCATAGCGTGAACGCGCTGTTGCTGCAGGTCGAATGGAACTGGTTCACACGCGGAGCCCGGCAACTGATGTGGCACTGGAGCCCGAACCACGGCTGGGCGATGGACAGCCCGATCAGAGGTTGGAACGAATGCATGCTCACCTTCGTGCTGGCGGCGGGATCAACTCGCCACCCCATCGATCCGGGCATCTATCACGAAGGCTTTGCTGGTGGATCCGACTTTCGAAACGGGCGCGATCATTACGGGATCGTGCTACCATTGGGAATGGATTCTAGTGGTCCGCTCTTTTTTTCGCAATATTCCTTCTGCGGGCTCGATCCACGAGGCCTAAGCGACCGATACGCCGACTACTGGCAACAGAACCTCCGTCATACGCAGATCAATTATCGGCATTGCGTCCGCAACCCCCATAACCATTTGGGATACGGCCCTGACTGCTGGGGTCTGACCGCGAGCCATGGACCGCGAGGATACATCGCGAGTGCACCTGACAGGGACTTTGGCGTAATCACCCCGTCCGCTGCCCTGTCGAGTTTCCCTTATGCTCCCGGGGAAGCGATGCGCGCACTGCGCGGTTTCCTGACCAAGCCTCGAAACCGCATATGGGGCCGCTTCGGCTTTGTCGACGCGTTTTGCGAACCTCGCAACTGGTACTCCCGGACATATCTGGCGTCAATCAGGGGCCAATCATCGCAATGATCGAGAACCATCGTACAGGGCTTTTGTGGAGGCTGTTCATGGGCGCGCCGGAAGTACGCAGGGGCTTGGCGAGACTGGGCTTCACCAGCCAGCACCTCGACGCATCAACGTCTGGCCAGGGGCCACGAGCTGCCGCGGGTATGGTTCCACTGGGTTGCACTTAGCGCCGCAGGGTGGTTTTGTCCCTGAGTGATCTGCTGGCAGGTCGGAGCAGTTCGCGAGGCGCGTCCTGCCGCGTCCTAGCTACTGCTCAGGATCGGGAAATGTCAGCGACTTGGTCTCGAGAAAGTCTAACTGCGGGCTCGAAGCGCTATTATGTATTCCCGAAAACGATGGAATAGATAGCGGCACCAATAAATAACGCAGTCGACATTCTCATGAATAGCTGAAATGAAAAATACTCTCTCATCGCGGCCTCCTTTGTTTCTTATTAATTTTTCTCGGCCAAGATTTGACCATATCACATAAGGATACGATCTGGTAATTTATTTCCAGGCCGTGCTACGCATCTCGCTGCTTGAAAAATGGTCGACTGAAGCCGTGTCCTGTCCAATTGATCGCGACAGGCAAATAGTCCGTGGGTGTTGTCAAAAACTGACAAATCCGCTCAGGCCACCCAACGCTCCGGGTTGACTGCCTTCAACGGTGACACGGGGAGGCAGGGGAGAGCACATACCTGTGAGTCGCCCTCGGTGGCGATCAAAACCCAGTCGCGCTTCGTTGACTGTGTTTCGCGGGCGAACGTCCACGTATCGATCACCTCAACAATCAGCGTGGGATCGCCAGCCACGACCCGGTCGTTGGCTGAACGGGTGACACTGACCACCTCTGAAACGAAGCGAACGCCGATCTCCGCGGTCCCATTCTCCTCGAGAGCCTCGATGACTTTTGCTTCACTCACGCCGATGAGGGTCAGCTGCAGCATCTCCTCCCGATCCCGGCGCCCGGCAATAGCTCGTTCGAAGGTCTCAAGCACTTCCGGCCCGACAAGGCGTTTCAGCGTTTGGATGTCGTCATCTGCATAGGCCCGCAGGATAACTTCATAGGCCGTTTTCGCGCCGATCAGAAACGCGGCGAGGTCAAAATTCGGATCGATGTCCCGAATCACATCCAAGGGAGGGCCCGCCGATGAAGTGTAATCGGCAACGCTGCTTCGTTGCTCAGTCACTGCATCGCCCCGCTTGGTCTTGTCGTCATCCGAGCGCGGCAGCAGCTGGTCCCAACCTGCCAGCAATGCCCAATAAAACGCGACAATTACTACGAGCAGGATCTGGTTGTTTGGATCTGTGGTCTCGTTCATGACAGTCTCCCCAACAATAACAAACGCCGATTTGGAGCAGAGGCCAGTGTTAGAGAATGCGCGGCAGCTTTTCCCATTGGTGGAAGGGTGGCGGCGACGGCAGCAGCCATTCGAGGGTGGCCGCCCCTTCGCCCCATGGGTTGGCGCCAGCCTGGCGTTTGCGTCTGAAGGCTTCCGCTACCGTGATGAAGAAGACGACAAGTCCGGCCGTTGAAATGTAGGACCCGATCGACGAGACGAAATTCCAGCCGGCGAAAGCGTCGGGATAGTCGGCATAGCGCCGCGGCATGCCGGCCATGCCGAGAAAATGCTGCGGGAAAAAGACCAGGTTGACGCCAATGAACATCACCCAGAAATGCAGCTTGCCCATCGTTTCGTTGTACATATAGCCGGTCATCTTCGGGAACCAGTAATAGAAGCCGGCGAAGATGGCGAAGACCGCGCCCAAAGACAGCACATAATGAAAGTGGGCGACCACAAAATAGGTGTCGTGATACACGCGGTCGATACCAGGATTTGCAACCATGATGCCGGTTACGCCGCCGATGGTGAACAGCAGGACGAAACCGAGAGCCCAGAGCATCGGTGTCTTGAAGTCTATCGATCCTCCCCACATAGTCGCCAGCCACGAAAACACCTTCACGCCGGTTGGAACGGCGATGACCATCGAGGCGAAGGCGAAGTAACGCTGGGTGTCCACCGACAGGCCGGTGGTATACATATAATGCGCCCACACGACGAAGCCAATCGCGGCGATCGCCACCATCGCATAGGCCATGCCGAGATAGCCGAAGATCGGCTTCCTGGCGAAGGTCGAGATGACATGGCTGATGATGCCGAAGCCGGGTAGAATCATGATGTAGACTTCGGGATGGCCGAAGAACCAGAACAGATGCTGGTAGAGGATCGGATCACCGCCGCCGGCGGGCGCGAAGAAGGTCGTCCCGAAATTGCGATCGGTCAAAAGCATGGTGATGGCGCCGGCGAGTACCGGCAGCGACATCAGAAGCATGAAGGCAGTAACCAGCATCGACCAGGCGAACAGAGGCATCTTGTGCATCGTCATGCCAGGCGCGCGCATATTGAAGATGGTGGTGATGAAGTTGATAGCGCCAAGGATCGAAGAGGCACCTGACAGGTGGATTGACAGAATCACGAGGTCGACCGCGGGGCCTGGCTGGCCATCAGTCGACAAGGGCGGGTAGAGCGTCCAGCCGCCGCCATGGCCAAGCGTGCCGGGCGCTCCCGGAACGAACATCGAGGTGATGAAGAGGCTAAATGACATCACCAGCAGCCAGAATGAGATGTTGTTCAAGCGGGGGAAAGCCATGTCGGGGGCGCCAATCATGATCGGCACCATCCAGTTGCCGAAGCCACCAATCAGTGCCGGCATTAGGACGAAAAAGATCATGGCCAGTCCGTGGGCACTGACGACGACGTTGTAGACCCCCGGATCGCCAAATATCTGCAGGCCCGGCTCCTGCAACTCCATGCGGATCAATACGGAAAGCGCTGTACCGAAAACCCCGGCCATGATCGAGAACAGCAGGTAAAGCGTCCCGATATCCTTGTGGTTGGTGGAGAACAGCCACCTGATGACAAACCGGGGCTTGCGATCGTCCAAGGCCGTGGCTGGATCAGACATGATGTGCTTCCTGCTCTTCACTGTTGGCAGGCAAGCCGACTCAACGATGGACGGCATCTGCAATCGGCCGTCACAAGGGGATCAGGCCTTGCCTGCACTTACTCATTCATCGGTGACGATCACATCCATCGGAATGTCGTGCGGCTGCGGATAGATCGTCTGGACCCTGCTGCCGGTGTAACCGACGCCTACGACGAAAGGCCGCTTCGGCGCGGCGGCCAGGGTCCGGTCAAAAAAGCCGCCGCCATAGCCCAGGCGATAGTTTGCCTGGTCGAAACCGACAACGGGCGCGATGACCACATCCGGTTGGACGGCAGGTCCATGAGAGGGGATAAGAATATTCCAGACGCCGCGTTCCAGCGGGTATCCCGGTCCCCAGATACGAAACTCCAGCGGCCAGCCCTTTTTGATAACAACCGGCAACGCGATCCGCCCGCCGCGCTCGATCACCCGTATCGCCCAGTTGCGAAGGTCCGGCTCGCCTCGAAAGGGCCAGTAGCCGCTGACGATGCGGCCGCTCACCCGGCCGACAGCCAGGTCGAGAGCGGAAGCGATGCGTAAAGACCTCGCAACGCGTTCCTCGGCGTCGACGGCAAGACGCTCGTCGATCAGGCGCTTGCGCTCCGCCTTGCGCCATCGACAGACATCGGGCCATGCGTCCTGGACGACCGACTCGGTGCCGTACCCGAGGACAAGCTCATGCATAAAGCATGGCGGAGAGGCGTATTCTCTCCTCTCCGGGTAAACATCCTCCTGATCAGACATCGCACGCTCCATATCCTTGCAGCGGAAACCCCGCCTATCTGGACGTTGCGCTGCGTAAAACAGGAAGGCAAACGGAATTAAATGCTGTATTAGTGCAAGATTATTGCACTGAACTGGAACCTGTGATGGACATCGACCGCGCACGCACGTTTTTAGAAATCGTCCATTCCGGCAGCTTTCTGAGAGCTGCCGACCGACTCCACGTCACTCAGACAACTGTCAGCGCGCGGATACGCGCGCTGGAGGAAGAGCTCCGACGTCAGCTCTTTATCCGCAACCGTAATGGCGCGCAGCTGACGTCGGCGGGCCGGGAGTTCGAGCGGTTTGCCCAGTCATTCGTGCAAATCTGGGAACGGGCACGGCACCAGCTCGCCATCCCATCGGGAAGGACAAGCGTCGTTGCCTTGGGCGGAGAGCTCAGTCTATGGAACCCGCTGCTGCTCGACTGGCTGGTCTGGATGAAGAAGGCCAGGCCGGAGATCGCCATCCAAGCCCAAGTCGGCGTGCCGGACCAGCTCCTCGAACAGCTCAGGACTGGCGTTCTGGACATTGCGGTGCTCTATGCGCCGAAGCTGCTGCCGGGTTTCAGGGTAGTTCTTCTCGTCGAGGAGCAGCTCGTCCTGGTTCGGACCACGGACAAAGACGGGGAACCTGTCGGCTCCAAGGACTATGTCTATGTCGATTGGGGGCCGCTGTTTGCGGCCCAGCATGGTGCCAGTTCCTCTGCCTTCGGCGAGCCGGGATTAATGGTCGGCCTTGGCCCGCTTGGGCTGAGCTACATCCTGCGCGCCGGCGGAATGGGTTATTTCCGCAGGGGCGCCGCAGCGCCCCACATCGAGGCGGGGCAGCTCGAGGTCGTGGAAGGCGCGCCGGAATTCACCTATCCGGCCTATGCAGTCTATCCAGAAGCAAGCGAGGCGCGAGCCGACGTGCAGGAGGCGCTACGCGGATTGAAGCAGGTTGTGCAATGATCGTCCCTCCAGGCACGAAGCCACGGTTCGCGTTACTGGAAGGATCGCAAAGACTGCAATGACAAGCTGGTCGGCTTCGTCGGTCATTTACATTTCGATCAAAGCGTAGGCCAGGCCAAAGATTCCGGTCATTAGAACGCCGAAGAATGCCCAGCCTCTCAACGCGGCTCGCACATCTTCCGGCTTGGCGCCTTTCTGGTTGTCGTAATCATCCATAATCAGATCCTAGTTTGTTGGCCTAGCTTGGTACAGGCAAGGGCTAACGGAATGCTTGTTTATCCGCCTTCACAGCCTTCGGGATAGTCGAGCTTTCAGGCGGCTGACGGGCCCGGGTCGTCGAACCCGGGGTCGAAAGCCGCCATGACTTGCTTTGCCGCGTTGTCTTGCGCCTCATCGGAACGATGGACGATGCGCAGAACCGGTCCGTCCGTTCGCCACGAACCCGGTGCAGCACCCCCCGCCAGCTTCAGTCTCTCGCGCGTTGCGGCTTCTGGCTGATAGACCACTTCATGCACAGTCAGCGTCTCAACGCCGCCGTCCGTTGTCGAAATGGACATGGACTGACCTTCGGCCAGACCAAGCAGCGCAAGGCCGCGCGGATTGGTGATCGGCAAAAGCATGCCGACCAGACCGCGCATCTCGTCATGGGCGACGATGCGGGTTTCGGCAGGGCCGTCGTTCACCCGATAAGCCACGCGGGTACTGAGTGTCACGACGGTGGCCGGGATGTCTTCCCGAAACATTACAACCGCGCTCGAGATCTTCCGTTGAAGTATAGTCGAGAAGGCATCGCCGCGGGCAGGGCGGCGCTCCTGCATCACTTCAAGTATCGTGTTGTCCTTGGTGGTCAGTTGGCAGCTATCGATAGTGGACATGGCGCGTCTCCGGCCGGCCCTCTGCAGGGATCCGGCGTCAAGCAATTGATCGGGTGTGGAAAGCTACCCCTGTGCCGGGCCAGGATAGGCCGGCGCAGGGGTCACACTCCCGCGATGAGGCTGCCCGCGTGATTGAGGAGACGGATGGAAACGCCCATGTCTAGACGCCCGCCGCAATTGTCGAAGACGCTGGCACGCGCCGATCAGCTATATCGCCTTCCGGAGCGGGCTGGCTCACCGCAAGCACCGACAGTTCGTGCCGGCGCCCATCGCGCGCAGTCCACATGATCGACTGCCCGGCCGAGAGACCGATCAGGGCCGTGCCGATCGGCGTGAGGATTGAAACCTTGCCTGCGGAGATATCCGCATCGCCAGGAAAAACCAGCGTGACTGTTTTCGCGTCGCCCGTATCGGGCTTGAACGTCACCGACGAACCCATCTGGACGGTGTCAGCGGAGACCGAACCATCGGCGAGGATACGCGCCCGCTCGAGTTCGGCGAGCAGTTCATCGGAAGCCTTCGGATTTCGTACAGCCACAGTGCTCGCAAGCGCCGATAGACGCGCATGATCCGACTGCGAGATGCGGATGTTCGGCTTACGCCCGGTTTTCGTGTTGTTCTGCATTTGGATACTCATATTCTAGTTGGGCCAGCCGTCATCAAAGGTGGCGGGAAGTGGCCAATTCGGGAAAATCTTCGTCGATGCACCAAAGCCCAGAGGCGGTGCACCCTACGGATCACATGTTGACTTAGGAGTGTTGCCCCTCGGCTCGGGGCCCATAGCAGCCGAGCCGGGGGTTATGATCCCGCGATGGGACAAACCCGGAAAAGAAAATCGCAACGGATTTTGACGGTGACGTCCATAAAGCTATAGTTGGTGAAGCAATTTCGGAAGTCAAGGCACCGCCTCGGCTATCAAGTTCGGAGCTAGTCAGGGCGAACGTTCAGCAAGGTGTTTATCACTAGCGCTCGTCCATTTATGCCCGTGCCACTTGGTCTTTCTTCCGCCAGTCCGAGAAAGACAAGGCGTTCTGCCAATGCTTTGGATAGCGCCGGGTAGGGACCGCGATTCAACCCCTTAAGCGCTGTCTGCTCCTCCTGTGTAAGATCGTTCCAGACAACCGTCACGACGGCCTCCTTGGTCGCAAACCGATGGCTCCTGTAGGTCCATCGAACTTCGAACCAATTGAGCCTATGGAACGGCATCTGTCCCGACGATGCCGCCTTCATTTTCCAGAACGCCGATCCGTCTGACTTCGGAGCGGTTGAGCTTAAGGCGAACTCCGATACCGCCACCGTTCTCCGCAATGAAAGCGGCACCGGCGTTTTCGAGCGCGGTTTGTAGCTTGTCGCAGATGTCACGGTCGGGGAGGGTGATCCGACGCTCGAATTCTTCGATGACCAACGCATCCACGCCTGAATTGCCGGCGAGCTTTTCGCGAGTCCATTCGACCAGCGCGCGAGCGGCGCGGCATTGAGCACCAGTAATCATCACATAGTCTCCTTCTACGCCGCCTTCGGGAGCGAAATCACCGCCTGCTGAAAGCCAAGACGCCCGGGCAAGACGGGCTCCTGCGACCGTTGCCAAACCGCGAGTCCGCTTGCCGAATAGTGATATGTTGAGACGCGTGCCCGGATACAAGCCACCGCACCGCCGGGCGACGCGACAAATCGGATTAAAAAATGATCGTCGGACTTAGGCCCAAGTTGTGGAACCGACCAAACGGAAACACATGAGATCGACGTCATAAGCGGCCGAAGGTTTACGGTCACTTTGCCGGCATCACGGATGACTTTGCTGAGCGCCAAGTCGTTGTGTTGTCCCGGCTTAATCCGTCAGCGTTCGGGTTTGGCACGACCAAGCCGGAACGGCCTCCTTCGTTGTATGTGGAATGTCCGCCTGAGCTAGATACCTCCCGATAGCGGACCGTCGGCTTTCAGCCCGAGGGTTCATCGATCCTTTTTGTGGAAAAACGAGACACCACTTGCATGAAAATTAGTCCCCCTCTTGATCCTTAGGTTCGCCAGGCCTTACGAGAGAATACGAAGTAAATGGGTTGGCGAACCAGCCGCTAACATATTGATTTTGCGTGAAAAATCTGACCCTCCCAGCCTACCATTATCGTTATCTATCAATGTTACGAGGTTCGCCGATTCGTTCAGGCCTCTACTACTATTGTCGGCGCGCCGGGCCTAGCATGGCCGATGATGCGAGCCGAAGGATTACCGTCCGATCCTCTCGACGAGCGCCGCTGCGCTGTCGGTCTCGCAAGCAACCAGCAACCCGCCCGAAGTCTGTGGGTCCGTGAGAAGGTGGCGTCGCCACTCGGGCATGCCGGGAGGTAGGCTTACCGCGTCGCCATAACTCGCCCAGTTGCGCCACGATGCGCCGGTGACGTGGCCGTCGACCGCGAGCGAGGCGGCTTCGGAAAACAGCGGCACATCGCGGCTGCAAGTTATCAGCGTGCACCCGGAACCGCGTGCCATCTCGAGAGCATGTCCGAGCAAGCCAAATCCGGTCACGTCGGTGACCGCGTGGACGCTCGCGTCCTTCGCCAGCTCCGATCCGTCCGGTTGAGAAGGGTGGTGGAGGCGATCATTTCGCGATAGCCGCTCTCGGAAAGCGCCTGCATCTTGATGGCGGCGGAATAGATGCCGACACCGAGCCCTTTCGTCAGGATCAAGGTGTCGCCCGGCCTGGTGCAACCTACAGTCGCGTCTACAACCTTACCAGTTTCTCGCTTTGAGGCAGCCTCAAGAAACTGTTTCAATGATTGCGCCTGACGTGGCAACCGCATCGTATCGCTCGGACACCTCGAAATACCGCATTTCCAGAGGCGGGTGGTGCGGCAACGAGGTTGCGAACAGCCTGATGCGCGGCAGTGGCTGGATTTCGCCTCGCGCGAGGGCTGCCCTTTGTTCCACAATAGGGAGGAGAGGAGCAGGTCGCCAGCCGCTACAATGTCAGCAACGGCACGATCTCGCGGCTGCATCATACGTCCACGAATGCAGAATCGGCCAATTAGCAAACTTGGGTTGCTCTTCCGTCACAAAAGGCGCGTAGATTGCCGCCATTAAGGATATTGGTCATGGCGTTACGCATCAGGCTGCCTGGGGGCACGCTGAAGGTGAAGACCTAGCGGGCTGCGCGTCCGCGAGCGGGAGCGTCGCGTGCCGGTGGTCAGGATCGGATCAATGTACGTCATTTGGTGGAAAGATCACTAAAACCCCTCCAAAAAGGCGGATGGGTGAGCCGCGTCGTTGATAATCGACAAAGGCGGTCATCGCACGTGGGCGACCAACTTCTCCATCGGCGGTGGTGGACTACGATCTGTCGGCTTGCTAATAGCCTATCGTTTGCTCGCACCAGGGTACCCCAAGCCCCCCGCCCAGCTTGGTGCGACGCGTGACCGCCCGCCGCGCCTCGCGCTCGGCGGGTTTGTCATTTCCGTCGCGGTGCCCTTTTCCGCCCGGTAAGGGATAGTGACTGGCTGGTCGGATGACGACTTTCTCCTTATTGCCAAGGGGCCGCCATTTAAGGACCAAATTCGCAACAATTTCCGCACCGCGTGGTTGCGATCGAAAAGCGACCCGGGATGACCTAGCTGTCGGTGGCGAGGTGGCGCTAAGTACGACCAGTCCTTGGGACCTCGTCCAGGAGATTTGGACCTTTGCTCGCTGGCAACTGACCCTCGGGCGTAAGCTTGTCCACTGCGTCGGGGAGTTCTCTAGTGAGCCGGTCGATAAGCTCGTCGTGGGACAATCCTGTTTGCTCGGCAAGATCGTCCAATGTTTGCGGGTCGATTGCCTTCTCAACCTGTTCGCGCTGAACGGGCCGGTTTGATCCCTTGCTTACCCACGAATCAACTTCGTCGCCCGCACCCACATTTCTGAGGCGGTCCAGGATGTCGCCGAGGCCGCCTGGGGGGCCAGCGCTAGCGTTGGGATCGGTCGATTTCCTGCCAGCGATCAACTCGCCGATCTTGTCCCTGTTCTTGTAGGCAAGCAGGCCGAGCAACGCTATGGCGACCTTTCCTATGTCGAGGCTCATTTCGCATCTCCTTCCACAAGAAGCAAAAGCCATGCGCTTTTGAAAGGTTCCACGGTTCGGTCTCCCACCGGGAATTCCGGGCTATATTTAGCATCTGGGAATTTTCGGCCTTTTCGCGTGTTGATACTTTGTACTCCGGCCAGACAGCAAATTGTGCCAGCTGCCGGTCGCACTTGGCCCGTCGGCTTCGCTCGGCGGGCTTTTCGTTGTCTTGGGTGGAAAACCCGCTGCGACGATGGTTCGATCAGTAGCACTATTCGCCCAGATCGGGCCTCGCATAGGAGAGCGCCGCTTGGCCATCGAGAAGCAAAGACACGACAGAGCGTATGTCAGACACGGGCGCTGATCGACGACGAGCGCACGGCACGAGACTTCAGCCGCTCGCCTCCGGGAGCAGCGGCTGAGGGCTGAAACCACTTGGAACCACGAGATGGAGCAGCTTCGCAGTGAAATGGCGTTGTTGGCGGATCCGGGATATGGGTCGCGCTGGCCGCAGTTCTGGTTCGCTACGGAATCGCCGCTGCAATGCTTCCGGGGTAGTCCCCTACAGGTGGCGGTTTTTCGCGTTTCTTCGCGGCGAAACGTTTCGCTGCTAGGCTCAGAGATGATCCGGAGCCTCTTGGGAACTAAGGGTCCGCTTGCCAAATCCAGCAATGGCCGGCGGACCCCGTCAGCGCATGAAGGGACTTTCTATGCGCCAAATCTCCTCTCGAAGATGACGCTACCAACAGGCAATGGCGAGGGTTGGTTCCCGCCGCGTCCTGCGCACCGGACCATTGCGCGGCCAGGCCAGACTTAAGTCCTACGGTCTAGTGGTTTAAGCCCCTTCGAGGAACGTTCGTTGGTTGGCTCGCGTTGAGGTGAGCTTGGCGCGATGAAGCTGCGTCCCCGCAAAATCTCAACAAGGAGACGGCTATGAGAATGCATCTTTCCACCGCAGCGGCGGGATTTCTGTTGTTGGCCGGCATTGGTGCCGCTGCCGCCCAGGACGTGATCATCGAACCGCAGCAGGAAACCGTCATCAAGGAATACGTCAAGAAGCAGCCGCTCGCTTCGGTCAAAATTCCTGGGGTGGAGCTCAACATCGGCTCGCCTCTGCCCGATACAGTCGAGCTTCATGAAGTGCCGAACGTCAAATACCGTTATGTGATCGTCGACAACCGGACCGTTCTGGTGGATCCGAGCACGCGCAAGATCATCAAGGTCTACGACTGAGCTGATCTTGGGAGCGCTGGCCCGGATAGCGGTGGCAATCGTCAATAGTCCGGGTCAGCCGCTCCACAGGGGGCGACCGTTCTTGGTGATGATGACCGGACGGGCGGGCGCTACGTGCAAATGGACATATTCGTGCCTAGCGGCGGCTCGCCGCCGCTACCGGCGCGACTTCGAGGAATGTTACTTCAGCAGTTTGATCAGCACTGCGAAAGCCGCGTCGATGTCGGCGCGAACCGCCGCCCGAACCGCTTCCGCATTGCGGTCTCGCAGAGCTGCAAACATCTGCTGATGGTGCTGGTTGGCGGTCGAATAGTTTCCAGAATCGTGCAGCATGTTGAAATAGGGGCTGATCTGCAGCCACAGGTTCTCGATGATGCTGAGCATGTTTTCCGAGCCCGCGGCCCGGTAGATGGAAAAGTGAAAAGCGTAATTGGCCCTGAGATAGGATTTTACGTCGCCGGCGGCATTGGCCTGCTCGAGTGCCTCCAGATGCTGGCCCAGCAGCATCACGCCGCGATCGTCAATGCGTTCTGCGGCCCATGCGGCGGCGATCGCCTCGATTTCAAACCTGACGTTTCTGAGATCGATGAGTCGCGCACGACTTAATGCCGGGATACCGATCGAACGGCCCGAAACCACCATCAGGGCGTTGGCGGCGCTCAGACGCCGCAGTGCCTCCCTAACAGGCATCGGGCTGACGCCGAAAGCGTCAGCGAGGCTCTGCACCGTCACCATCTCACCGGGAACGATGCTGCCATCCAGGATCAACTCGGTAACGTGCCGGTAAACCCTGTCCTGCAGGGTTTCCCTGGACAGCGGCGTGATGTCGACGCCCGGCTTCCTGAATGCCGCCCCAGCCATTTCTGCCAACCTTCCCCCATTCGGGCGACGCTCCTTGTCATACCCGGCGCCTGTGCCCGGAATGCAAGGTTCGAATTGCCGCGTCAAGCGCCTGCGTGTCCAGCTTTGCCTCTCAGGCATTTCATCATTGATCTTTGATCAAATCATGATACGGTCAGCCGCATCGAATGACAAGGCGTACGTCTCGTGCCCTTGGGAGGCATTCGGTCGTCTGAACTGGGAGGAGTTTCGAATGGGTATCGGATCGAAAGCCCGGCGGCTTGCGCTGCTTGCCGGCATGGCTGTTTGCGCTTTTGGGATGTCCGGCGCCGAAGCGGCCGGAAAGCACAAGATATTTCTCAGCATGAGCTTCATCGGCAATGATTGGCAGGCCGAGGCCGCCAACATGGTCAAGGCAATGGCCTCGCACAAGAGCATGGTCGACAAGGTAGACCTTCAGGTCCAGGTGGCGGGGCCGAACGCACAGCGCCAGATCCAGCAGATCAATGCCATGGTCCAGGCCGGCGCCGAAGCCATCGTGATCTTCCCGATTTCGCCGACAGCCCTCAACCAGGTGGTGAAGAACGCCTGCGAAAAGGGCGTGAAGGTGTTTGCCTATGATGCCGAGATCACGGAGCCTTGCGCCTACAATGTCCATATCGACCAGGAGGAGGCTGGCCGCGTAACGGCGGAGTGGCTGGTTAAGAAGCTCAATGGCAGGGGCAACATCATCGCGGTGACCGGCGTTCCTGGCACCTCGGTCGATGATCTGCGCACCAAGGCCGCGAAGGAGGTGTTTGCCAAGCACCCCGACATCAAGATCGTCGGCGAGGCTGTCGGCATGTGGAGCCAGGCGGTGGCGCGTACCGAACTTTCCAAGATATTGGCGACGCGCAGCTGGGACGACATCAACGGGTTATGGATGCAGGTCGGCTGCTTCACCGCCAATTCCATGCAGCTCGAGGCCGGCAAGAAGAGCAGCGAACTCCTGCCTTGCGCAGGCGAGGGTTCGAATGGCGGGCGTATCCAGATGCTGCCGGAGGGCACGGAGGTCGAGGGCGCGACCTCTCCCTATGCGCCGCTCGGCGCGTCGCGCATTTCCTACGCCTCGCCGCCTTATTCCGGGGCGCTCGCTCTCAAGCTTGCCGTCGAAGCACTTGAAGGCAAGGACGTTGCCAAGAAGACGATCCTGCCGCTGCCGGTCGTCACCAACGAGACTATAAAGCTTTGCGACGAGGGCACCTGGGCGGAGATGAAGGCGGGTTGCAACGCGTTCAAACCGTCGCTGGTCTCGAACCCAGGCTGGTTCGCCTCGATCTTCTCCGATCAGACACCTGAAATCGGTCTCGCAGCAGCCCTTGTAGGCCAGCCTGAGGAGTAGGCCCTCCGAAAGTGGGCGTGGAGTGCTTGCGAGGCGCTCCACGCACCTTTCATGCAGGCCGGGACTGGGATCATGATGTCAGCGCATTCGACAGCTGTCGGCATAGAGGGCGTCCGCAAGGCGTTTGGCGCAACAGTCGCCCTCGATGGCGTTTCCTTCGAGATCGCTTCCGGCAGCGTGCATGCCTTGCTTGGCGAGAACGGTGCGGGCAAGTCCACGCTCGTCAAGCTGCTGTCGGGGCTGGTGCGGCCCGACGACGGGCAAATCACCCTGTCAGGCGAACCGGCGCCACTGGGTTCACCGCGGGCCGCGCATGCCAAAGGCGTCCAGACAGCCTTCCAGGAAATGACCTTGGTACGCGATCTCAGCGTTCTCGACAACATGTTGCTGCCTTACGCGCCCGTTGGCCCAGTCGGCCTGATAAGGCGGTTGAGCGCGCGTAGGGCAGTGCGCAAGCACATCTCCGATCTGGGGTTTACGGTCGATCTCGATGCCGAGGTAGCGACTCTCGATCTCGCCATCCGCCAGAAGATCGAAATCGCGCGCGCGCTCTATCGCAAGCCGCGCATCCTACTGCTCGACGAGCCGACCTCGACGCTGTCGGGTGGCGATGTCGAGTGGCTTGCCGCGATCATCGCGCGGTTGAAAGCGGCCGGTACCACGGTCGTGTTCATCACCCATCGCATGCGCGAGGTGCGGGCTTTCTGCGACACGCTGACCATTCTCAGGAACGGCCACCACATCGTCACCGCGCCGGTTGCCGACGTTTCGGATGGCGAGGTGATTGAAAAAATCATCGGCCGCAGCATCGCCCAGACCTTCCCGCCGAAACCAGAAAGCGAGGCCGCCTTTGGTCCGCCGGTGCTCGGCGTGCGCGATCTCAAAGCCGGGAGGAAGCTCGACGGCATCGATTTCGACCTGCGCAAGGGCGAGATCCTCGGCATTGCCGGATTGCAGGGCATGGGTCAGCTCGACCTGTTCCTCGCCTGCTTCGGCATGACCGAGATCGAGCGCGGCCACATCCTGGTCGACGGGCGCCAAGTGTGGCTCGGCTCGCCCGCGGATGCGCTCAAGCCCAATATGGCAATCGGGCTGGTGCCGGAGGACCGCAAAACCGAAGGCCTGTTCCTGAAACTCTCAGGCCGGCAGAATGCATCGCTGCCGGTCGTCGCGCGCTTCACCCGTTATGGCCTGATCAGACCAGACGAGGAGGCAAAGGCCGTACAGTCCGCCTTCTCGACCGTGGAGGTCGACCGCAGTGCTTTGTGGACGAGGGCAGGGGCCTTCTCGGGCGGCAACCAGCAAAAGATAGCCATTGCCAAATGGCTCGTCGCCGAAAGCCGGATCCTGCTGCTTTTCGATCCGACCCGGGGCATTGACGTGGGGACCAAGCACGAGCTCTACGTGATGATGCGCGACTATGTGGCGGCCGGCGGCTCGATCCTTCTGCATTCAACCGAGATTCCCGAGCTGGTCCATCAATGCGACCGGGTGCTCGTGCTTTATGACGGCCATCTGGTGGCTGAGCTTGCCGGCGACGAGATCACCGAAGGCGCGATCATGCGGCCGGCGCTTGGCCACCGGGACGTGGTCCGGGAGGCGGCGGAATGAGTGTGACGAGCTCGGCCGCCGCGGCACCGACCGCGACACGGCTCCTCGCGCGGCATCACGGCGCCATCATCGCCGCGATCGTCTTTGCCCTGCTCCTGCTGATCGTCGATCTGGTCAGTGCCGGGCGGCTCACCTATTTCGACATTTCGTTCCTGTCGAGCGGCGGCGCCACTTCCGCATTGGCGGCGATCGGCCAGACCCTCGTCATCCTGTCCGGCGGTTTCGACCTGTCCGCCGGCGCGGTGATCTCGCTGGTCAATGTCGTCCTGGCAAACGGCATGGATCCGATGGCGACCGGCACCAGTGTTGCGCTGTGGACTTTGGCCGGAATTGGGGTCGGCATGCTGGTCGGCGCCTTCAACGGCTTCTTCATTGCCGTCCTGCGCATGCAGCCGATCGTCGTCACGCTGTCGACCATGTTCATCCTGCAGGGGGTAACGCTGCTGGTCATGGACAAGCCCGGCGGCTTCGTCTCGCCCGATCTTGGCGCCTTCTATCTCGGTGATGCTATCGGCGGCTGGCTACCGATGCCGCTGGTGGTCATCGGCGTGGTCCTGCTCGGCTGGTTCTGGCTCAAAGGCACACGCTTCGGGACGGCGCTTTATGCCGTCGGCAGCGATCCGGACGCAGCCGCCTCGGTCGGCGTGCGGGTCGTTCTCGTACGCTTCCTGGTCTATGTCATTGCCGGCGGCTGCTATGGGCTTGCCGGCGTTTTCATCAGCGCCCAGACCGGCAGCGGCGATCCGCTGGTCGGCAACCCGTTGTTGCTGTCGATGTTCGCGGCGGTCGTCGTCGGCGGTACAAGGCTGGGCGGCGGTCAAGGTGGGCCCGTCGGCACTGTCTTCGGCGCCTACATCCTAATGATGGTCGTCAATATCCTGCTCGTGCTCAACGTCTCGGCCTACTATTCGACGATCGCCGAAGGCACGATCCTGATCCTTGCCGTGCTTGCCGGCTCGCTGTCGCATGATTCCGTGCTTGCCCGCCAACTGCGTGCGCTGCGGGCTCGGCTGGCCGCGTGGCGGGCCGGAATGCTGCCCTCGCAGATCGATCGCACCGACCGGCGACTGAGAATTGCGCGGGGCAGCGCCGGCGAGCAGCAGGCGCCGCAGCCGGCCTTCCATGTCCGTAACGCCGAGACGTTGCGTTACGCGCTGCCGGCCTATGTCTGTCTTGCCATTGTCGTGATCGTCACGCAGATCTGGCTCGGACGCGCCATCGTCAATTTTGGTTACTGGAATTCGCTGTTCGTGCTGTCGAGCTTCCTTGCCATCCTGGCGCTTGGGCAAGGCAGCGTGATTCTTACCGGCGGACTTGACCTGTCAGTGCCGTGGACGATCGGCCTGTCGGGCATCCTGCTTGCCGGTATGGTCAACGGATCCGACGCTGCACTCGCCTATGCGCTGCCGGCGGTGCTGCTCATCGCTTGCCTGATCGGTCTCGCCAACGGCATCGGTATCGTCTTTCTCGGCATCTCGCCGATCGTGATGACGCTGGCCACTAACGGCATTCTGCAAGGCGTCGCGTTGCTTTACTCGCAAGGTACGCCGGCCGGCTTCTCCTCGCCGATGTTGCGCTGGTTCATGACCGGCAAGGTATTCGCCATCACGCCGGTGGTGCTGTTCATGATCGCCTTCGTCTTCTTTGCCGTGCTGCTGCTTGGCCGCACCGCTTTCGGCCGCCGCGTCTACGGCATCGGCAACAGCCTGCGCGCAGCCCAGCTCTCCGGCATAGCGGTCGGTCGCACGCTCATCCTCGTCTATGTGCTGTCGGCAGTCTGCGCGGCGCTGGTCGGCATCATGCTGACCGGCTTTTCCGGCCAGGCCAGCCTCGGCATGGGCGACGATTATCTGCTGCCCTCCATCGCCGTCGTCGTGGTCGGCGGTGCGCTGATCACCGGCGGGCGCGGCCATTATCTCGGCATGCTGGGCGGGGTGCTGCTCCTGACCGCGTTGCAGATGCTGCTCGCCGGCACGACGCTTCCTTATGCGACGCGGGCGATCCTGTTCGGGCTGGTGGTGCTCGGTGCCGTCATGGCGCTGCGTGAAAGGGGGATTCAGTGAAAGGGATGGAACAATGAACTCAAGCGCACCGGCATCGGCGGACGAATTCCTGACCGGGCTCAAAGGCCAGCGCGTGCTGGTCACGGCGGGCGCCGGCGGCATCGGCTTTGCCATTGCAGAGACGCTGTCGCGGCTCGGCGCGCGTATCGTGATCTGCGATATTTCGGACGAGGCATTGGCGTCCGCTCCGAAAAGGATTGCCCTTGCCGCTGCGGTCAAGGCCGACGTTTCGCGCGACGACGATGTCGACCGGCTGTTCGAGACTATCAAGGAGAAGCTCGGCGGGCTCGACGCCCTGATCAACAATGCCGGCATTGCCGGGCCGACCGGCGGCGTCGATGAGATCGATCCGGCAGACTGGCGGCGTTGCATAGATATCTGCCTGACCGGCCAGTTCCTGTGCGCGCGGCGTGCCGTGCCGCTGATCAAGGCGGCGGGCGGCGGCTCGATCGTCTCGATGTCTTCGGCCGCCGGCCGCCATGGCTACGCGTTCCGAACGCCGTACTCGGCCGCCAAGTTCGGCGTTGTCGGCCTGACCCAGAGTCTTGCAAAGGAACTCGGACCGCATGGGATCAGGGTCAACGCCATCTTGCCCGGCATCATCGAAGGGCCGCGCATCGACAAGGTCATTGCCGACCGGGCAAAGCAGCTCGGCGTTTCAAACGAGGAGATGACACAACGCTATCTGCAGAACATCTCGCTGCGACGCATGACCAGCCCATATGACGTCGCGGCAATGGTGGCCTTCCTGCTTTCCGATGCGGGCATCAACATTTCCGGCCAGTCGCTTGGCGTCGACGGCAACGTCGAGACACTCTGAGGGGGAGATCATGGCGAAGGTAGCAATTGTCGGAAGCGGCTTCATCGGGCGAGCGTGGGCCATCAGCTTCGCTCGTGCAGGCCATGATGTGCGCATGTGGGACCAGGCGCCGGCCGCGGCCAGCGGTGCGCGCGACTATATTGCCGGCGTGCTCGGCGACCTTGCCGCCAACGATTTGCTGCGGGAACAGGCGGTCGATGCCGTGCTTGGCCGCATCACCATCGTGGCGGAGCTTGGCGTGGCCTTGGCCGATGCCGTCCACGTCCAGGAGAACACGCCGGAAAACCTCGAGGTGAAGCGGGAAGTGTTCTCCCGGATCGACGCCCTTGCCGGTCCGCAGGCGGTGCTCGCCAGTTCCACCTCGGCGCTGTTGCCGTCGAAATTCAGCGATCATCTTCAGGGGCGCCATCGCTGCCTCGTCGTGCACCCGATCAATCCGCCCTATCTCATCCCAGCAGCGGAAGTCGTGCCGGCGCCATGGACCTCCGCCGAAACGGTGGAAAGGACCCGCGCCTTTCTTGTCGACGCGGGCCATGCGCCGCTGGTGATGAAGCGCGAACTCGACGGCTTCATCATGAACCGCTTGCAGGGTGCGCTGTTGGAGGAGGCGTTCCGGCTCGTCGCCGACGGCTATGCCAGCGTCGAGGACGTCGACACGGGCCTGCGCGAGGGGCTGGCGCTGCGCTGGTCGTTCATGGGTCCGTTCGAAACGATCGACCTCAACGCGCCTGGTGGCGTGCGCGACTATGTAGAGCGCTACCAGACGATCTATTCCAACATCTTCCCGCAGATGCTGCGTCGGGTCGACTGGGCCGGCGAGGTCATGGAGACGGTCGAGGCCGAGCGCCGCAACCGGCTGCCGCGGGAAGAACTTGGCGAGCGGCAGGTCTGGCGCGACCGCCGACTGATGGCGCTGGCTGCGCACAAGAAAAAATCGGATCAGGAGTTTGGACGATGACGGAAACAAGCCGCAAGCCCGGCTCCCAGCAGACCAAGGGCAAGGTCATCATCACCTGTGCGGTGACGGGCGCAATCCATACGCCGACCATGTCGCCCTATCTGCCGATCACGCCGGACCAGATCGCCTCGGAGGCGATCGCGGCGGCCGAGGCCGGTGCGGCGATCCTGCATCTGCATGCCCGCGACCCTGAGACCGGCAAGCCGGACCAGACGCCGGAGGCGTTCGCGCGTTTCCTGCCGCGCGTCAAGCAAGGCACCAATGCCGCCATCAACATCACCACCGGCGGCAGTCCCTACATGAAGGTCGAGGAACGTGTGCGCCCCGCCGCGCAGTTCAAGCCGGAAGTCGCCTCGCTCAACATGGGCTCGATCAATTTCGGGCTCTATCACCTCGTAGACAAATACGAGACATTCAAGTTCGACTGGGAAAGGCCGCACCTGGAAGCGACGCGTGACCTGGTCTTCCGCAACTCGTTCAAGGATATCGAGTACATACTGGAGACCTGTTACGACAACGGCACGCGCTTCGAGTTCGAGTGCTACGACATTGCCCATCTCTATAACCTCTCCCATTTCGCCGATCGCGGGCTGGTGAAACCACCGTTCTTCGTGCAGTCCGTGTTCGGCCTGCTCGGCGGCATCGGTACGCACCCCGAAGACGTCGCCCATATGAAGCGCACCGCCGATCGGCTGTTTGGTGATCGATTCCGCTGGTCGGTGCTGGGCGCGGGCGCCAGCCAGTTGCGCATTGCCGCGCAATCGGCAGCGCTTGGCGGCAATATCCGCGTCGGGCTCGAAGACAGTCTGTGGGCCGGCAAGGGCAAGCTTGCCAAATCGAACGCCGAGCAGGTGGTGCTCGCCCGCAAGATCATCGAAGGCCTCGGCATGGAAGTGGCGACGCCCGACGAGGCTCGCGAAATCCTGTCATTGAAAGGCGGCGACAAGGTCGCGTTCTGACTCGTTGCCGAGAGCGCCGAAACAGAGGAGGACCGCATGAAGATCGAAGTCGTAGTGGACGTGAAGACCACGCTGGGCGAGGGACCACTGTGGGACGTCGAGCAGGAGCGCCTTTACTGGATCGACAGTTTCGATGGGCGCGTGTTTCGAGCGACCGCCGACGGCCGCGAGATCCGTTGCTGGGACGTGCCGATGAAGATCGGCTCGATGGCATTGCGCAAGGACGGCGGCGGCGCGGTGGTGTCGCTGCAGCGCGGTTTCCATCTGCTCGATTTCGCCAACGGCGAGGTGACGCCGATCCATGATCCGGAGCCGGACAGGCCGATGAACAGACTCAATGACGGCAAGGTCGACCGGCGCCGCCGCTTCTTCGCCGGCTCGATGGATACCATGGAAGAGGGGCCGTCCGGTGGGCTCTACCGGCTCGATCCCGATTTCTCCGTCACCAAAATAGATTCCGGCATCATCTGCTCGAACGGCCCATGCTGGAGCCCCGACGACCGCACTTTCTATTTCGCCGACACCTGGACCGGCGAGATCTGGGCCTACGACTATGATATCGAAACCGGTGCCGCCACCAACCGGCGCACTTTCACGCGCGTCGATACCAGCCGGGGAGGGGCGGCCGACGGCTCGACTGTCGATGCGGAAGGATTCCTCTGGAACGCGCTGGTCTATGACGGCAGGCTGGTGCGTTACGCGCCCGACGGCAGTGTTGATCGCATCATCGACATGCCCGTCAAGAAGATCACCAGCGTCATGTTCGGCGGGCCGAAGCTCGACACCCTGTACGTCACGTCGATGACCAAGCCGCCGCTGCCGCGCTTTCCGGGCGACGGAGTTTTACGTGGCAGCCTTTTTGCCGTCACCGGCCTCGGTGTAACGGGAGTTCCGGAGCCAAGATTTGCCGCGTAGATCGGTGCGTAGTTGCGATCGTCCTTCCCGCCCGCTTGGTGCCACCCCAACGTCTCGTCGCAGGGCACCCGGCGCTGGAAGCTCGTGCCCTGCGGTTCTGATGGAACCCACAATGACGAGCCTGGGGTCGCTTCGCGCGAAGTGCGCGCGAACATGGTTCCCGGAGAAACCATCAACCGAGCCTTGGAAGCCTGCTCGGAACAAGAAATCCACCCATTAGCAACTCCAATGCATCGAGTGCGTCTTCGTCCCGCAAATTGGTCAGAGCTACGCTGTCCACGAAGACAACCTCTTCATTGTCTATGTCATAGACCTCCCAAAGCCCGTCCTTGATCCTCCGGATGGCGTGCCGACGCTCCATAAGCAAAACCTAATACTTGAGTCGCGGCGAGGTTGGTAGAAAAATTGGGGCACGAGCCGATCATAATAGTGGAAAACCGCAGGTCCGCCCTGACGATGCTCTTAGATAGTCGAGCCTACGATCGAATCCACGAAGAAGCGAAGCCTGGATTGAACTGCGCGCCGGCATACAGATTCAGCCGGCATACAGATTCAAATGAATGCGATGGATGACCTGGTCCATTGGCCAGATCGTTCGAGTAATGATGTCCTGCAAATCGTTCGATGGAACGGGAACTGGAGTCGTCGGTTCCCGGCCTATCTTTGATTTAGCCATGGGGTGCGCCTACCAGCTCATCCTCGGCGGCTGCAAGAACACGTTCGGGGTCCGAGGCGAGCACATCTTGCGGACGTTTGCCTCCCAGGAAGCTATTGACCGATGCAAACCAATAGGCGAGCCCCCAGTCATCCTTTTTCCTGTGCAATACACTCAGAACCTTAGCGAGTGTTTTGACGGGCCGGTATCCAGCGGTAGAGTCCAGAGCATAGCCAGGAAAATAGTCTACGCCCCGATGCCGAACTGCGAAGATCCGCCCTTCTTTTTTCCACTTGTTTGGCTGCGCACTTGGGTTGCTTGTGCTGAACCCTGCCATTGACGCGATTTGGGGAGCGGTCAGCCAATCACCGCTTTCCAACACTGCCCCTCTCGCCTCGGCCGTCATCCGCGCTTCTATAAGCATATGCTGCGGGGGCGGTACGTGAGGGACCAGGGCCTCGATTATTGAGCTTATGGCTTCGCGTTGATGATTAATCAGAATCGTACGAACCAGAGGCGCAATGCTGACGAGCGTGGCCGCGAGGCTGCGCACAGCAGGTTCGCTCCCATGCTCGAACGTTAGTGCTATGACCTGCTCCGCACTTAACCGATCAAGTTGGTCAACAACCTGCTTCGGCGTTCCGGTGAGAGCGCCAAATCCCGACAGTTCGATGGTCTCGTTGGTAGGTGCCATGATATCCCGCTCCTTGGGTGATGAGCACAGTTACATATATAGCAGCATAACCAATATCGGGGCTGCGCTGGATGCACGTAGGCAGCGGGGGAATTCGCGTCGGATTCGCCGATAAACAGAAAGCTTCAGAACGCGGCTATCAGCGTAGCTCCGTTATGCGCACCAGCGCGTCCCAATGACGGCCGGGCGGATGCCGGCAGTGCCGCCGACGCTATCCCTTGATCGCCGAGCCGACGATCGAATCCACGAAGAAGCGCTGCAGGAAAACGAACAGCACCAACGGAGGCAGCACGGCAAGTGTGGCGCCGGCCATCACCAGCCCAGTATTGAGGGCGCCTCTGTTGTAGCTGAGCAGGCGGCTGAGGCTGATGACGATCGGATAGTCGTGTGCATCGCCCTGTAGAACCGTCAGCGGCCAGAGATAGCTGTTCCAATGATAGACGAAGGCAAACAGCGCCAATGCTGCGATCGCGGGCGCCACGCTCGGCGCGACGATCTTGAACAGGATTACAAGTTCCGACGCCCCATCCATCCGTGCCGCGTCGATCAAATCGTCCGGCACGCCGGCGATGAACTGGCGCATCAGAAAGATGCCGAAGGCATTGGCGAGGTTGGGCACGATGATGCCGGCAAGGCTGGCATTCAAGCCGATCGATCCGACGAGCCGGTACAACGGGATCAGCGTGACGATCGGCGGCAGAAACATTGTGGCGATCAGCACGGAAAACAGCAGCGAGCGACCGGGAAAGTGGTGCTTGGCGAAGGCGTAGCCAGCCATCATGCTGGTGACCAGAATGCCTGCGGTGGTGATCGAGGCGATCACCAGCGAATTCCACATCGAGCGGCCGACATTGATGACGCCGGAGACTTTCTCATAGGCTTCGAGGCTCGGCGTGCGCGGTATCCACACCGGCGGCACCTGCATGGTTTCGGCCGGCGTCTTCAGGCTGGAGAGTACCATCCACAAGAGCGGGAAGGCGGAGGCCACGGCAACCAGCAGCATCAGCGTGGCGAGCAGCGCTCTGCGGCCCGCCAGGCGTTTGCGCGCCCACAGGCTCGATCCTGAGGGGCCCCGCGCGCTCATTGGTCATCCTTCCGGTTGGCAAATGCAAACAGCGCGCACACAACGACGATCAGCGCCAGCATCAGCATCACTGCCATGGCCGAGCCCAATCCGCCTTGCGCGCGCTCAATGCCGACACGGCGGATGTGATAGGTCAGCACGTTGGTCGAGCCGACCGGCCCGCCTTGGGTGATCAGCGCCACCGGCTCGAATACCTGCACGGCGTTGATGATGGCGATGACGGCGCTGAAGAGAAGCGTGCGCCGCAGCAGTGGCAAGGTGATGAAGCGGAACTGTTCGCGCCGATTGGCGCCGTCCAGAGTCGCCGCCTCATAAAGACTGCCCGGGATCTGGGTCAGCCCGGCAACGGCCAGCACCGTGAAATAGCCGATCTGCTGCCAGACATTGAGCACGACGATCGAGATCAACGCCGATCTTGGCGAGGACAGCCAGGGTTGCGGGCCGATGCCGGCGAGGCCGAGCATCTGGTTGAGCGGCCCTTCACTCGGCGAATAAAGCTTCGACCAGACCAGCGTCACGGCGATCATGGGCACCATGTAGGTGGAAAACAACACGGTCCGCAGCGCCGTGCCGCCTGCGACATCGCGCTGGTAGACCATCAAGCCGAACACTACCGAAAGGGGCAGGATGAGCATCACCGACAACGCCGTGTAGATCGCGGTGTTGAGCAGTGCTCGCTTGAAATCCCGTCCGACCGAGGTCGGTCCGAATATTTCGCGAAAATTGTCGAAGCCGATGAAGCTCGCACTGGAAAAAGGTGTTTGCGTCGACCAGTCCTGGAATGACAGCCAGATGGTGAGCAGCATCGGCAGCAGGATGAAAACGCCGATCAATGTCACGGCGGGCGCCAGCATGATGCCCGCCGAGGCACGATAGGTCTTGATCATCGCTCTGCTTCCAAAGCGTCGGGCTCACGAAACGGCGCCTTCGCTATTTGGCGGCACGCTCCAGGATCGAGACGGCATCGGCCTGCGCGTTCGCCTGCGCATCCTTGGCCGAGAGCTGCCCATACTGCAACGCCTCGAGCGTCTGCTGGAGCGATTCGCTGAACTCCTGCCCTCCCGGGACGACAGGGAAGGGCTTGGCGTCGGCAAGCACGCTGACATAGCCAGACAGGAACTCGGAACCGAGCTTGTCCTTGTGGGCTTCGATGTCGGAGGTCCGCGTCGGCAGGATGCCCATCGACATCAGAATATCCGACATTGCCGAGGCGCCGTTCTTGCCGGACTTCGGACTGTTCAGCCATGCCAGGAAATCCCATGCCGCTTTTTGCTCGGCCTGACCGGCATTGGCGTTGACGACGGTCATCCACGAATAAGAGATCGAGTGCGGTTTGTCGCCGCTCGGGCCGACCGGGATGGGTGCGGTGGCGATATTGGAGAACTTGTCGCCCATGCCGCTCTTCAATGCGCTTTCCCACCAGTTGGCCATGATGATCATGCCGGTCTTGCCGGAGACGAAATTGTCTAGGAAGGGGCCGGTGGTGTTGGCGTCGGCGGTGGCCATCGCCGGATCGCTGGCGCCCGACTGGATCAGATCCTCGTAGAGCTGGAAAGTCTCGCCGGCTTGAGGACTGTTGAGCATCGGTTTGCCGTCCTTGACCAGCTCGCCGCCATTGGAGACCAGCAGCGAGGCGAACGGGTGGACGACGCCAGCCGCCCAGGAGTTGATCATGCCGAAACCTTGCTGGCCGGCGTCTTTCCGGGTCAGCTTCTGGGCGGCATCCTTCAATTCGGACCAGGTCTTCGGTGCGGCCGTAATGCCGGCCTGCTTAAACAGCTCCTTGTTGTAGTTCAACGCATAGACGTCGATCTCGTTTGGAATGCCGTAGAGCGTGCCGCCGACAGAGGCCGCACTGACGACACCGGCCGGCCACGCACTCTTGACCTCGCCGGCAACCGTATCGGGGGCCGGCGCGACCAGCTTGTCTCGCGCCAGTTCGGGCAGCCACAAATCGTAGATGCCGCCGATCGTCGGCCCATCGGAACTGCCGCCCTGGGAACGCAGTGTCGTCAGGAGGTCGCCGAAGGGGACGGCGCGGATGGTGACGGTCACATCCGGATTGCTCTTGGCGTAGTCCTTGGCCGCCGCGTCCAGCAAAGCGACCGTTTCGGGCGACCAGTGGGTCAGATAGGAGATGTTGACCGATTGGGCCCAACCAAGGGTGGGCGAGGCCAACAACCCTGCAGCCAGCGCCAGTTTCGAAATCCAAGCCAAAGACATCCGGCCCTCCGCATAGCCACACAGCTATGTCCATGACGTTATGACAACATGAAGCAACGATGCAAGCGCTATCTTCGTGATGAGCTCCTGCCGGTGTTACGGCGTTTTCTTACTGCGGTCCTCAAATCGTGCCATATTATATTGTGAAAACAAAGAATTAGGTGATACGGTTCGAGCTGATTCTCCGCTGCCGGCCATGCCCGAACACACTGTAAGGCACTTGCGGTTGAAGTCATGTCGTTATAATGAGATGAGAAAGGCTTATGACCGCCTCTCGGCTTTTGAACCGCTGTGGGAATGACAATCCACAAGAATGGGAGACTGAGTATGTTTTCAATTCATCGACGCGCCGCACTCGGCCTGATCGGCGGCTTTGCCGCAGTCTGCACCGGGGTCCTCACCGCACTGCCGGCAAAGGCTGAGGACACCGTGACCCTGTGGAGTTGGCGCACCGAGGACCAGGCTGCGATGCGCCGCATCTTCGATGCCTTCGAGGCCAAGACCCCAGGCATCAAGGTCAACGTCCAGTTCACCCCCGACGCCGACTACCAGAACCGGCTGAGCACGGCGCTGCGTGGCGGCCGCGGGCCTGATATCGCCCAGCTCAAGGCATACGGGGAACTGCAACCTTTCATCGAGGGTGGTTATCTCGATGCGCTCGACGACAGCGTGCCGGAGCTGAAGAACATCGCTGATGCCGCCCTCGGCGGCGCTCGTGGCCGCGCCGACGGCAAGATCTACGGCGTGCCCTATTCGGTGCCGATGATGGGCGTCTTCTATAACCAGGACATTTTTGCCGCCGAGGGCATCGAGATCCCCAAGACCTACAAGGATTTCGTCGCCGCCTGCGAGAAGCTGAAAGCGGCCGGCATAACGCCGATTGCCGCCGGCGGCGCCAACGGCTCCGCCTGGGCACTGGAGATCGGCGTTGGTGTCGTCGGCCCGACCATCTATGGCCCGGGCTTCTACGACGAAATGATGAGCGGCAAGGCGACCTTCGAGGATCCGCGCTACGTGGCTGCCCTGAAACGCTATGCCGAGTTGAAGCCGTATTTCTCCGACGGCTTTGCCGGCGTCGATTACACCACCTCGACACAGCAATTCATCGGCGGCAAGGCGGCCATGTTCTTCGGCGGCTCGTTCGAGAACGGCAGCTTCAAGGCGCAGAACCCGAAGCTGAAATTCTCGATCTTCCCGTTCCCCGCCGATGACCCGGCAACCAAGCTCTACACCTCGGCCTTTTCAGACGGCTCCTATGGCCTGGTCTCTGAAAGTACCAACAAGGAGGCGGCGACCAAGGTGCTCAACTTCATGGCCTCGGCCGAGTTCGCGCAGCTCTTCGCCGACGAGTTGGGCTGGCCGCCGGCCCGCACCGACGTCACCGTCAAAGATCCGGTGCTCGCCAAGATGATGGAAATGTCGAAGAATTCCACACCCTATCTGACGCTTGTCGGCTTCCGCTGGCAGACGCCGACGGCCTCCTCGATCCTTCAGTCCGAGATCATCGACATGGTCGAAGGCAACATCACGCCGCAGAAGCTGGCGGCCGACATGCAGGCCGCCGTCAGCAGCTGGTTCAAGCCGAAGCAGTAGGCCGTCACACCCTGCGCGAAACAGCACATGATCGCCCGTCGCCGCAAAAGCAGCCTTCAGCGCACCCAGCAGCGCATGGCCGTGCTGTTCATCCTGCCGGCATTGGCCGTCTATTCGCTGTTTGTCCTTTATCCGCTGCTGATGTCGCTGTGGGGCAGCTTCTTCGTCTGGAGGGGCCTGCGCATGCTGGAGTACGCCGGCATGTCGAATTTTACCCGCCTGTTCGTTTTCCCGAGCGGCGGACGGCTCTACGGAGCGCTCTGGCACAACGTCGCCTGGTTCTTCGGCATCATGCTGTTTCAGAACGGCCTTGGCCTGCTGTTCGCCTGGCTGCTGTTCCTGCGCGACAAGGGTGCGGCCTTCTTCCAGTCGGTCTTCTTTTTCCCGGCGGTACTGAGCCCAGTTATCGTTGGCGCCCTGTGGCGCCTGCTGCTGGCGCCCGGCGGCACCATCGAATGGATGCTCAACAGCCTTGGCCTGCACCACGGCAGCCTGACCGTTCTCGGCAACAGCCACACGGCGTTGGCGATGCTGATCGCCGTCGACGCCTGGAACTGGATGGGCCTGCCGGTGCTGATCTACACGGCCGGCCTCAGGCAGATTTCCGGCCAGATATTCGAGGCTGCCAGGCTGGACGGCGCCGGCAGCGGCCGCATGCTGGTCTCGGTTGCCCTGCCTTTGCTGATGCCGGCCATCGGCACGCTGACGACGCTGTCGTTCATCAACACCTTCAACCAGTTCGACATCGTCTATGTCATGCAAGGCGTGCAGGGCAATCCAAGCTATTCGACCGACACGCTGGTAACCTATTTCTACCGGCTCGCCTTCGGCGCCGAAGGCGCGGTCGGCATCACGGATATAGGCCTGGCGCTTGCGCTGGGAACGCTGCTGTTTCTCATCCTCAGCATCGGCACGCTTCTGATGCTACGCTTCTTCGACCGTCGCACGGTGCAATTGTGAACGCCCTCGTCATCCCTCAACAGCTCGCACGGCTGCCGGGCTGGACGGCGCTGGTCCTGTGGACCGCAGCGGTGCTGTTGCCGCTCTATATTCTCGTCGTCTCCTGTTTCAAGACCACGGCGGAGATCTACGACAACAGGCTCGGCCTGCCGCAAAGCTTTGCCTTCGACAATTTCGTTGCGGCCTGGACGCGCGCCGATCTCGGCCAGAATTTCATCAACAGCCTGATCGTCACCGGCGGTGCGGTGATCCTGACCATCTTCGTGTCGGCAATGGCCGCCTTTCCGCTGAGCCGCTATCGGCTGGGCTGGAACGGCATCATGCTCGGCCTGTTCCTGTCCGGCATCATGCTGCCGATCCGGCTTGCCTCGGTGGAGCTGTTCACGCTGATGCGCAACCTTGGCCTGCTCGATTCGCTGACCGGCCTGATCCTCGTCTATTCGGCTATCCGCATTCCCTTCGCCGTCTTCATCTTCGCAAATTTCATGCGGGTGCTGCCGTCCGAGCTCGACGAGGCGGCGCGCATGGACGGGGCCGGCGAGGCGCGCATCCTGTTCCAGATCGTGCTGCCGATGGTGAAGCCCGCAATATCGATCGTCGCCATCTTCACAGCTATCGCCGTCTGGAACGACTTCTTCTTCCCACTGATCTTCATCTTCGATGATCGCTACAAGACCGTGCCGCTGGCCATCAGCGTCTTTGTCGGCCAGTTCCGCACGGATTGGGGCCTGGTGTTCGCCTCGCTTGCGATCTCCATGGCGCCCATCCTGATCATGTACTGTCTGCTCGCCCGCCAGATTCGCGAAGGCGTCGGCACCGGGGGAGGGGTGAAATGATCGAGGACAAGGTCTATGCCGCACGCTCAATCCTGGTCGTCGGGGCGCATGCCTTCGATGCCGAGGTGATTGCCGGTCCGCTGGCGGCGGCGGCAGTGCAAGGTGGCGCCGAAGTCACCTTCCTGCATCTCAGCATGGGCGAACAGGGCCATCCAAGCCTCATCCCCGAGCACTATTGCGTCCAGAAGCAGGAGGAGGCCGCAAAGGCCGCAGCCAGGCTAGGCGTTGCCATGCGCAGTCTCGGGCTGCACGACGCCTTCTTGCCTTGCGACGACGAGACGGCGCTCAAGGTGTGCGACGTTGTGCGCGAGTTGAAGCCGCAAATCGTTATCACCCACTGGCATGGCAGCTGGCACAAGGACCATCGCGCCGCGGCCCGGCTGACGCAGACCGGCATCTTCTTTGCGGCATTGCCAACGCTGAAGCGCGATCATGGCGCATACACGCCGCAACTGCTGCTGTTCGGCGAGAACTGGGAGGACGACGAGGGCTTTCGTGCCGAGCATCTCGTCGATGTCAGTGACGGCTTCGACGCCTGGAGCGAGGCGGTGCAGGAATACGAACTGGCACGTGGCCTGAGCAGTTTCCCGTATGTCGATTATTACAGCGCACTTTATCGGCTGCGCGGCTGTCTGCGCGGCACGCGCTACGCGCAGGGTTTTGCCGCGGCCTCGCAATCCTGGCATGCCGGCAGCGGGCTGTTCGCGCCGGCTGCCAATCGGAGCCGCTCTCGATGACACGCATTCTGGCCATCGATCTTGGCGGCACCAATTTACGCGCCGCAATCCATACCGGCGATGTTCGCTGGCTGGAGATGCTCAGCCGCGAGCCTGCGCCGGGAAGCCTTGATGCCTTCGTCGCCCGTATCGGCGCGTTGCGCGCCGAGGCCGGTCCGGTCGACGCCCTTGGGCTGGCGGTGCCGGGGCTTGTCGAAGGCTCGGTCTGTCGTTGGGTTCCGAACCTGCCCTATCTCGACGGTGTCGACATCGCGGCGTTGTTTCCTCGTCTGCGCTTGTCTGTTGGCAATGACGCACAGATCGCCATGCTGGCCGAAGCGGTCGAAGGTGCTGCAAAGGGCCTGTCCGATGCCATCCTGCTGGCGATCGGCACCGGCATCGGCTCCGCCGTTCTGGCCAATAATCGCATCGTCGCCGGCGCACGTGGCGGCGCCTGCTCATTCGGCTGGGCCTGCGCCGACATCGAGGATGAAGGCGAGGACCGCAGCGGCTGGCTGGAGCGCTTCGCTTCCGGGCGGGCGTTCGACGCCGCGGCACGCCAGATCGGGCTGGCCAACGGCGGCAGGCTGGTCGAGGCGGCCCGGGCTGGCAAGACGGCCGCCCTTGACGCATTGGAGCTGCCGGCGCGCCGGCTGGGCACCGCCCTTGCGGGTGCGGCCGCGCTGCTCGATCCCCAGGCAGTCCTGATTTCCGGCGGCCTTGCCGATGCGCTGGACGTGGTAGGGCCGCCACTACTTGCGGCATTGCGGCGTCAGCTGCCGCCGCATCTGCGCGGCGTCGTTCTGCGGTCCGGCGAATTCGGTTCCCGCGCCGGTCTCGTCGGCGCCTCGCTGGCCGGTCTCGCCGGAGCACAGTGGAGGCAGATAAGATGAGCGAGCCGAGCTTTCAGCAACCGGACCGCAAAAGGCCCGAGCCGCTCTGGTATCAGGTGGAAGAGGCTATCCGCGCCATCGTCAAGAGTGGCGAGTGGGCGACTGGCGACCAGATTCCGGCCGAAGACAGACTGTGCGCCCTGTTCGGGGTGAGCCGCATCACGCTGCGCCACGCGCTGCGCAATCTGGAGGAGCACGGGCTGCTCAGGCGCGAACATGGCCGTGGCACCTTCGTGCGCTCCACCACGCTGGTCGCCGGCACCCGCGAACTGACCAGCTTCACGCAGGAAATGGGCAATATGGGCGTGGTCGCGGGCTCGCGCTTGCTCGACTGCAGCCTGACCACCGCCAATGCCGCCGCGGCCGGAGCGCTGGAGATCGAGGAAGGCGACCCGGTGGTGCGCGTCCGCCGGCTCAGGCTCGGCAACAACGAGCCGATCGGTATCCAGACGGCGCAGCTCTCGGCCGCGCGCGTGCCCGGCTTTCTCGATGCCGGCCTGCTGCAGGGCTCGCTCTACGAAGCGCTGGAGCGCCATTACGGCATCGTGCCGGTCGCGGCACGCGAAAACTACCGTGTCGGTGCGGTCGGAGCGGCGGATGCCGAGTTGCTCGATCTGCCCGCGGGGAGTCCCGCTTTCGTGGTCGAGCGCATCACCACCGACGAGCGCGGCCCATTCGAATTCACCGTCTCGGTCATGCGTGGGGACCGCTACGAAATCCGCTCGACGCTGCGTGCCGGTCGCGCCGCGCCAACCGCAAGAAGCTGAGCCATACCAAGCCGACCATAACAGGAGTACCGACGTGCCCGATCTTTACATACCTCGCCTTGCCGCCCTTATCGAACAGGCCTCGAAAGCCAATGCCGAAGCCTTTGGTGAGGCGGCCAGCCGCTTTGCCGACACACTCGAGAGCGGTGGCTTGGTTCATCTCTACGGCTCTGGCCATTCGGTGTTGCCGGTCCAGGAAGTGTTTCCGCGCTACGGCAGCTATGTCGGCTTCAATCCGCTGACCGACCCGCGTGTCATGTGGCATAATGTGCTCGGCGCCGGTGGCGTGCGCGAACTTCTGTGGCTGGAGCGGACCGAGAAATACGCCGAGAAATTCCTAGATCATCAGCCGCTCAACAAAGGCGATTCGATCATCATCTTCGGCCACAGCGGCCGCAATTCGTCCGGCATCGACACCGCGCTTTACGCGAAAAAACGCGGCATCTTTGTCGTTGCGGTGACCAGCAAGAACAATCTCGACAAGCCGGCGACGCACTCTTCCGGCAAACGGCTGGCCGACGCCGCCGACCTTGTCATCGACACCTGCTCGCCGATCGAGGATGCCATCGTGCCGGTCGAGGGCTGGAGCCGGCCGGTCTCCGGTTCGTCGACCGTGCTTGCCATGATCCTGGCGCATGAGTTGATCGCCCGCACCGCCGAGGCGCTTACGAAGCGCGGCATCGAGCTGCCGGTCTTCGCCTCGCCGACGATTGCCGGCGTCACACTGCACGACACCGACGTCATTTATGGCGTCTATCGCGAGAGAATGCTCGAGGCGCAGAAGAAGCACCTACCGGCCTTCCAGGCAACCATGCGCGGCGAATGACGAACCGGGGAGGCCACGCAAATTTGCGAGGCCTCCCGAAGTCAGGTCATGAGGCAGGCGGCACCCCCGCGCTCCGCTGGAGCCGATCAGTCTCCGGGTGCAGGATCAGGAGGAGCTGTTTTTGAGGACAGCGGTGAACCCTCCACCAGGGCTGGGCCGCCAGATTGCTCGCCATTCTGAATCGCTTGTTCGCGGCTCATGCCTTTGTGCATCTCCGGAACGGTGAAAACCGGCACCTCGCCCTTGAAACCCTGGAGCTCAAAGGCGCCCGCCTGGACAACTGGCATCGATGCTCCCTTCGCAAAGCCGGGACCAAGCACCAGGGGGATGCGCAGCTTCTTGGTCGTCGATTCGAGCCGTGCCGTGCGGTTCACGGGCGAGCCGATCGCGGTGTAATCGAAGCGCCGTTCGGAGCCGAAATTGCCAACCGAGCAGATGCCGGTCTCGATGGCGACGCCGATTGCGATAGAGGGGTGGCCGTCGGCGGTGAAAGCGGCGTCTTCACGCTTTACCCGTTCTATCAGGGCTAGCCCCGCTGCGAGCGCGCGCTCGCGATGGTCCGGCTGATCAAGCGGCGCGTTCCAGAAGGCGAGCACCGCGTCGCCCATGAACTTGTCGATGGTGCCGTCGCGCTTGAGGATCTCATCGGTCGCAATGCCGAGGAAGTGGTTGACCACCTTTGCAATTTCCTGGGTATCGAGCTGTTCGCTCATCGTCGTGAAGCCGCGTATGTCGCTGAGCAGGATTGTGATCTCCCGCTTCTCGCCGGACAGGATGGCTTCGGTGTCCGAGCTTGCGAGGCGCTGCACCACGGAAGGCGACAGATACTGGGAGAACTGCCGTGCCAGGGTGGACCGGCGCTGCTCGCTGCGCCTGTAGAGGACATAGCCTTCGAAGCCGGCTACCAGGATCGTCGCAAGCGCCGGCTGCAGCGGGTCATAGAGTGTACCCTGCATGCTGTATTCGAGAGCGCCGAACACGAAGGGCGTGACGGCCAGCAGCGCGAGAGCCAGGGCACCAAGCACGACACGCTCGGCGAGCACTCCGGAAAGCCCGATGAACATGAGGGCAGTGAGGACAAACCAGAGCCGCTCCACCGTGCGCGCGTGCCTTGGCTCTGCCAAGTAGCGCCCGACAAGCAACTGGCCGATTGCATCGGCGTGGATGTCCGCGCCTGGTCGCGCTGGACGTGTCGGGGTGGGCAGGTACTGCGTCAGTCCCACGGCCGACAGATCGACAATGACAATGGCATCCCGCAGCCGCTGATCACTGTCGCCCGAAAGGATAGTGCGGGCAGATATGCGTGGCGTATCGGTGCTGGTTTCCCAGAGGCGGATGCTCCCCTCCGGTTCGAGCGGCACGATGGCGCCGGCCATCCTGAGTGCATCGAACCCGGCGGCATTCAGGCGGGCTATGTAGCCGTCCTGCCCGGCATAAAGGCGCAGGAGCTCGAGTGCGAAGGACGGCCACAGCTGCACGCCTTGAGCGGTATTGCGAAGCCACAGCAGCGGCACATGGCGCAGTACGCCGTCGGGATCGGGCAAGGTGCGAATGACGCCGAGGCCCGCGGCGGCGTTCGAGAATTGGGCAAGCGAGCCGGTCAGGCCGGTGAAGCCGGGAAGTGTGTCGGGTACTTGCCCGACGATCGACCAGCCGGCCTTGGGCTCTGCTTCTGAAACTGTCGCCTCGTTGCCCAGGCTGACGGCAAGCGCCGTTCGGTTTTTGGCCAGCGCCGCTGCCAGGCGCTTGTCTCCGGCAATGCCCTCAGGCGAGGTGTCGGCCTCGGGCAGCACCAGCGCAAGCCCGATCACCGGGGCGCCGGATGCGGTGATGCCATCGACCAGATCGGCCAAGAGGCCACGGTTCCAGGGCCATCGCCCATGTGCCTTGAGGCTGGCGTCGTCTATCGAGACGATCACGACAGGATTGCTGGTCGCCTGGCGCGGGGCGAGAAACTGGTAGAAGTCGTACGTGCGCTCACGCAGGCGCGACAGCGGCCCGTCGAAAGCCAAATGGCAAGCGAGCAGCAGGAGCACGACCGCGAGACCCGATATTTTGCGCCTGCCAGCTTGCCGCCAATCAGCCCAGCGCCAACCGACCAAGAAGCTCATGTCGTGCGGCCAGGCCTAATTGCAGTAGTAGCAGCAACCTTCACCCTCACACTCGCCATCATCCTCCACCCCGCCGCCCACAGGTGGCGTCAGGCTGTCGGGGAACTCCATGACCACTCCGGGCAATGCGCCGTCGGTGGAGTCGCAGACTTTGAGGGAGCCGCCGAGTGCCGATGCACAGATCGCGCTTACATCCAATCCAGGACCCGGTGCGCCTGGCAGGCCGGTGCCGGCTATCCGGTCGATGCTGTCCAATATCGGGAAGGTGTCGATGCCGCCGTAGCCGGTCAGCAGCTTGCCATCGTCCGATGTGCAGGCGTAGCCCGGGTTTGTGATGACCAGCCGTTTGCCATTGATCGTGCAGGTCATGCGGCCGGCGCGCAGTATGCCGACGGTCTGGCCGGCTGCCACCAGCACTTCGATGATGCCGCCTCTCGCCCCGAGCACCATATGCGGCGTCGCAACCTGCATGACGCCGCCTTTCGAAACCTGGCCGCCATAAAAACGGGCCAGGCCGCTGTTCATCCCGATGTCGATTTTTCCAGATCCGGAGCCCGGATTGTAGACGAATTCATCGATCGTCAGGCTGGTGTTCGGACCAATCTTGGCGCTCGATTCGTCCCGGAACACCAGCATTCCAAGACCAGTGGGATCGCTGCGCAACTGATCGCCGAGTTCGACGCCGGCACCGACGTTCATTGTCCCGCCGTTGTTGCGGACGATGTTGGTCTGGTAGGCCGTCATCGACCCGATCGTTTCAGCGGCGGATGGTGCCGCGAAGGCAAGGCAGGCGACAAAAATGGCGATCTGACGGTACGGGGTCCTCATCGCGGCCTCTTTCAATTGAGCGTCAACGTGTAGCTCATGAGCATTTCGAACGATTTCCGGTCGCGGTTGGCGATGTCGAAGTTGGTTTCGCGATAGGCGAGATCGACGCTGATCTTCTGCGACTCCGTCAGCTGAAAATCGCTTTCCGAGGCAATGCGCCAGAAGTCGCTCTTGATATTTGTCCCGATGCCAACGGACAGATCGGGAGTGTTGCTGTGGCCGGCCGAGAACGCGACCTGGTGCGACCATGCGAAAAGATCCGGTACGGTCATCAACAGGCCGCCATAGCGGATCTCGCCCGTGTAGCTGTGTCCGATTTCGCCAGATCCGGAGGCGAAGTCATTCGAGCCGACAAAGCGCAGTCCGAGCGCCTGGCCATTGCGGAAGCGGTAGCTGCCGCCTGCCTCATAGAAAACCCTGCTATCGGCGAAAATGCCTTGCGAGGCGCTTAGATCGATGTAGCCGCCGCCTGCAAAAAGCGTCGTCTCGACCGTCGGGCGCACAAGAAAGCGTCCACTGAGGCCGATGCCGGTTTCTTGGATGTCGCTGTCGAAACGATCTGTAACGGTAAACGCCGAAAGTAACAGGCGCAGCGAATCGATCCCACTATTGGGCAGCCCCTTGTCCCAGGTGATAGCGGCGTTGCCGTGGACGAAAGTCTCCTTGCTACCCGGAACCGACAAGTCTTCCGTGAAAAAGCGCTGTGTCGCAGTCAATGACCCCGAAAGGACGAGGGCGTCGGCACTTGGCGTGCCGAGGTCCCATCGCACAAAGCCTTCGGCCCGCCCATAGGGCGAGACGAAGCTGTCGTCGTCCTGCGCCCCACCCGGCTCAAAATCGGTGAATGCGCTGAACACGCCGCCGGTCAGGGCGAGTTCCCAGGTGACGCCACGCAACGCGCGCTCGATGCGGGCAAGCAGGCGAGCAGCTTCCTGCTGCTCAGCCGCGGACAGCCCCCCAACCTCGATGCCGTACTGCACCTGCCGCCGGGCCAATTCGTAGGAGCCGACATGATAGTACAACCGGCTGGCCGCCAGCCGGGCACGCGCATCGCGGGGATATTTGATCAGATACTGCTCGATCGAGGAGATCGCCTGGTCGTATTGCCCTGCATTGACGGCAACCGTGACGAACTGGGCGAGCGTTCCGTTGTCCGACGGACTGGCGATGCGGGCTGAAAAAGCATCGTCATAGGCCGGAAAAAGACCCTGCGCGCCAGCCGGCAATGCGCCGCTACAAAGCAGCGCCGCGGCGCAGCCGACGATTGTTCGAAACGAAGATTGCATGCCGAGAACCACCCCAAACCCGACCAGTGCGAAGGACTTAGCACGACCACAAGAAAAAAGGCGACTGAACTTTGGCGAAATCGTCCGAGTTTTCAACAGCTGTTGCAGCCGCGCAACAAACTATCGGGTCCATTCGTATTTCGGCTGCGCTGGTTGCAAAAACATCTTCTCGGCGTTGCTGTATTGGTCGAAATATTCGGTCGCGATAGAAACTAACAAAACTCATCACGCGATAGCGAACCTGGCTTGCTTCAAGATCAATATAGTTCGCGTGATTCTGCACGTATTTGGTCGCGGCCTGATCCATCAATGTCACATATGGCTCATCCGAAGGTCTTCCGTCGCATTGCGGAGGCGATCGGAGAGCTGGCGGGCAATGCTTCTCAACACGGCTTGCGCGATATGCGGCTTGGCCTTTGATATCTTGTTGGCGGCCGACGAGGTCAGCTCATAGGCAACAACGTCCTCGTCCGCGATCACGTCGGTCGAGCGCGGTCGCTCGGTCAGGAACCCCATTTCCCCCACTGTGCATCCAGCCCCGATGCTCGCCAGCCGGCGCCGTCCGCCAGGCGCATCCACCCAGACGCTGATACAGCCGCGCGTCAGCATCCACAGTCGGTCGGCCTGATCGCCAGCGCGGCACAGCACTGTGCCTCGGGGGAACTCGACGCGGTCGAGATAACTCATCAGCACTTTCAGATCTTCCGGTGCCATGGTCATGCCGAAATCGGTGCGCCCAAGCGGCACCTCTATCACCGAGCGGGCAGAACTGTCCGCGCGCTCAACAATTTCCTCTTCGAAGCGCTCCAGCGCCGCCTCCAGATCGCGGTTGATGTTGGGCTTATCGCTTTGTGACGTAAACTCCTCCAGGGCCTCGGCGTCCCTGAGATCACCGAAGAACAATCGCTGGCCACGCCGGGCGCAGCGAGCGGAGATCTGCTGCAAGGTCAACGCGCCGGAGGCGTCGACGTCGCTGACAGCGCGGAAATCGAGAATGATCACCCGCACCACGCTGGGCAGCCGGTCAATTTCCTCCGCGAGCTCATCGGCATTGCCAAAGAACAGCACGCCCTGCAGTTCGAGAACTGCCAGCTCCCGCCCGTGAATCGCCAGCAACTCGGTCTGAGCAGTGGAACGGATGCGCCTCGAGCGCGTCGTGCCGACGATCTCCTTGCGCCGCACCACAGGCCGGTTCATTTCGATTATGAAGACGATGCAGGCCAGGGCCACGCCAACGACGGCGCCGATAACGGTCGTGTTGCCGTCGAGAGCGACCAGCAGGGATCCCAGCAGGCTGGCCTGGATCAGCGAGTTGCTGGGCATGGTCGTCACGAAGCACGACCGCTGAAATGCGGACGCAACAACGCCGCCGACAATGGCAGCGATGACCCCGGCAAGCGCGCCTTCCGCCACCCGATCTGCGCCGAGCGGTGATAGGGCAAGGACGCCGGAGGAGACGCACATCGGCAATGCTACGCCTGCCAGAAATCCCACGGTGGTGATCCCGCCGATGCGCGTCCTGTGCAGGACCCGCATGGGCGGACGCGCCGCTAACTACAGCACGAGCATGGTGGCCAGCCCGAGCATCAGGCCCATGCCTACGATATCGGTGACGGTGGTAAGAAAGATCGCTGAAGCTACGGCCGGATCGGCGCCGACCCGCCGCAGGCCCAGTGGGATCAGCACACCGGAGATTCCGGACATGAGGCACGATCCAGACATGGCGAGCAGGATGACAAGTGCCAGCATCGGCGCCTGGGCTGCCGACTCCGGTTGCCGCGAGGCGTAGAACCACATGGCCGCGGCCGCCACAAGACCGACGAGCACGCCGTTGGCGATCCCGAGCGCGCCCTCCCTGATCACCAGGTGCAGTTTCGGTCGCTTATCCACATCTCCCAGGGCAAGGCCACGCAGTGTCATAGCCAACGCCTGGCAGCCGGTGTTTCCGCTCTGCCCGGCCAAGACCGGGAGGAATGCCGCCAAGGCGACAATCTTCTCGATCGTGCCTGTGAACGAGCTGACCACGAAAGCGGCCATGAAGGCCGTCAGCAGGTTGAGCTGCAGCCACGGATGACGCTTCAGGAAGGCTGAAAACAGCGGTGTGAAAGAACGCTCCTCCTTCTGGACACCTACCATCTGGCCCGACTGGGCAGAAATCTCGATGATTTGCTGCTCGAACAAGCGCCAGCCGCGAACCTGCCCGAGCAGCCGGTCCTCCCCGTCCACAACCGGATAGACAGGGTAGTGCCTGCGCACCGCAGCCTTGCAGGCGTCACTCAAGGACAGATCAACGGGGAGGGCGAACGGCTTTGGCAGCATGATCTGATCTACCGTGGCGTCCGCTTCGCTCAGCATCAGATCGCGCAGGACCACGAGGCCAACCAGTTTGTCGCCCCGGTCGGTGACGTAGAGATAAGTGAGCTCGGTCGGCACCTGGGTGCGTCTGACGGCCTCCACGGCGGCGGCTACCGTCGTGCTGACGGGAACGCTGGCGGGAATCGGGTCCATCAGCTCGATGAGCGACTCGGGGATCGCGAGGCCCTTGCCATCGCCATTAGGCTTGGCTGGCCGCATATGCGGCGGCAAATGCTCCGCCACCTTACGGGCGTGCCTGTCCGGCAACAGCATCAGTGTTTCCCGAATAAACTCGGGAGACTCTCGGGCCAGCAATACCGCCGCGTCATCAGGTGCTCGAGCGCGCAGCGTGCGCACCAGCTTCTCAACCTCGTTCTCTTCCTTCATCTGTTCCCCCGATTGCTAGTGTCTTGCCTCTGACGGTATGACACGAATCTGATCGCTCTGCCTTGGCCGCAGTGGCTCAAGCGCCTCGATCCGGAAATCTTCGCCTCTCGGGGCGCCGATCGGACCCAGACAGATCTGAGCCGTCGCGGGTGCATACAGGCGGGCTGTAACGTCTACGTGTCGCCAAGAAATTGACCTGTTACCGAACTTCACCCACTCTTGCGGGGGCCTACGGGCACGCCGGAACCATCAACGAACTCATTGTTCCAGCGGCCACTCTTGATGAGGTCGCATAGCGTATAAATTTATCTGGTAGCAGCATGCGGAAATCCACAGCCTCCTAGACCCACTAACCCGCCATAGCGGTCCAGTCACCATCATAAACAACATGAGCGCCGGAAATGCTGCAAGGGCAGGGTCGAACTTTTGTGCTTCGTTGGATGCATCTTGCCGGTTCCCACCCTCAGTTGATGGGCGATGCAATATCCGAGACGCGATAAGGTGATTTATGTAACAGCTTACTCGGGGACAGGGATTCTCTGCATTAAGGTTCGTCGCGAATCAACGTGCTCTTGAAGAGCTCGCAGCCCCGGCGCCAAGAGTCTGCTTTTCTGGACCTTGGGAAATGCATATTGGCAGCATCATTGCAGCCGGTTTCAATTCTATGTCTGCCAATCTCGGTTGGAGAGTGTTGTAGCGGACTTTTCGCAGCTTTGCCGATATGGGCGTCAAAGCCGTCGAACTGAGATTGACGTCCCTCGACCTCACAGCAGGTCCCGCCGTGTCATCTCTGAAAGAGCCGAGAGGCTTGTCGCGCTGACCGGCCAATTCGACTACGGTTCATGGCGTCGTCTCATCGAACCTCATGGACCCGGCGGTCCGCCGCTACCGGATTGATGCCGCCAAGGCCTTGATCGAACTTGCGATCGGATCGATGCGCGCGTCCTTGTCCAGCATAGTGGGCATTTTGGCGGCGACCAGAGTGTCGAACGAGCCCGTGCCGAGGAACGCGAACGCGAAGCGTTGTTAGAGCTTGCCGAGTTCAGCAAGCCCTATGGGGCGCGCATCGTCTTCGAGAACCTCTTCGCCAGAACCGGGGCAGTGTCGGCGCAGCCCGGCGGAGATTGCGCAGGTGAAGGCGCTCGGCCATCCCAAGTGGCACCTATCGATTTTCAGCCACGCCTATATTGAGTCCACCACTCGCGGGCCTGAACTTCCGCGAGCAGGTGCGACCCATGGCGCGGTGGCGGGCACCTGCATGTCCATGACTTCTTCGGGCGCCCGCAGGGCTTCCACAGAACCTACCTCCCGCAGGAGGGTGCAGCGCTGGGAATAGCCGACCTGCACATGACGTTCGGTGCGCCTGCCGGTCTACGATACGGTGGCGGGATGCCCCCGGATTCGGGTTTGCTCGCTGCCGTCAGGTCATTTGCTTTCCGGACGGCGTACCAGTCGTACGCCAGGCCCGCCGCTGTCTTCTGGGATGAATTCGATGCCGGCAACCTCCAACGCTTGGCGAATCGCTGCCATATTGTTCGGATGCGGAACCCGGGCGCCTCGCTCGAAATCGACCACCGTAGGCCGTGATACCTTGGCCGCGTCCGCCAGCTCGCGCTGACTTATTCCCAACATCGCGCGAGCGCCCCGGCACTGCGCGGCAGAAATCTTACTATAAGTCAAACGTTTATCTCTTGGGTTGACTTTTCCCCGGCAACTTGTCAAATTGTCCCGGCTGTACGTGCGGCAAGTTCGCGGCCGAACAGGATGTTTGCACCATCCCGCCCGGCCTGACCGCAACCCAAGCTGATTGGAGCTCGGATCATGGCTGATTCCGACAATACCACGACTCTGCCTTACGTCACCCGCAGGCGAGTGCTTGCGGGAACAGTTGTGGCCACAACTGCGTGGACGCTCGAAGGCAACGCGTCCGCAAGCGGCGCCGGAAGCACGAATGTGCGTTCTGATCCCGCGCTGGCGCTTTGGCGGGAATGGGAGAGAGTCCACAAACTGACCGAGCGGCTTTGCCGCAGGCAGCAGCGCCTCGAGACAAAGGTTGTCGAGAGAGTCGGCTTCCCTTGTGTGACCCTCCGCGTGCCAGAAGGTGAGGAACTGACGGTCCACTCGATCGAGGCGCTCAATCAGGTGCTCGGCAACGGACCGGATACCGCCGCTGTCCGAAAGAAGGCCGAAACTGAGTTCCTTGCGCATCAGGCGCGGTGGGATGCGGCTGCCGAGGAAACTGGCTACACCGCCGCCTTCAGGGCCGAGCGCGAGGCTGGCGAGAAAATGCAAGATGTGATGCAAGCATTCTCAGCAACTCCCGCCACCACCGTCGCCGGTGTGGCAGGCAAGCTCGATGCCGTATTGCGCGAGGGCGAGGCATGGGAGGAATGCTCCGAATTTCCTTGGCCGCAAATCCGCTCAGCGCTCTGTGATCTGGTGCGCATCGCCGAAGGCTTTGGTGCTGACCGGGTGCGACGCCGAAAGATCCGTCATGACTAAGCTGAAACTCTCCGCCATACCCGCTGACCGTCCGGTCAAAATCACTGTCAAACTGTCCGGCGCGGTTCATCGCGATCTCGTCCTTATGCCGAATTGCTCGGCCGCGAGACTGGACAGGTAGCCGCCGATCCGGCAAGCTGATGAGCCGATGCTGACACGATTCATGACAACAGACAGAGCGTTCGTTCGCCAGACCCAACGCACTCTGAAACCGGGTGACTGTTCGGGTCATGCCGGTCGGATGACTGTCAGCACGAATACCGATCGCGCAGGAAAGAGATGAAGGTCGGCAGGGCAGGATTGGCGTTGTCGGGGCGCCAACGGGCTAGACCGGAGATCTGGATTGGTTTGCCCCCGATCCGCAGCTTGCGGCAGACCGCATCCTGAGGAACACTGTCGGCATCTTGGTCGTGAATCAGAGCGACTCCGAGCCCGTTTCCGACAAGGCGCAAAAGGATGCCCGCACTGACGTGATGTTCGACGATTGAAGGAAGCTGCACGGCGCGTCCAACGGCGTCGGCGAGCTGAAATGCTTCGCCCCTGCGCACCAGTAATGTCTCCTGCTGCAACTCGTGCCACTCGATCACGGAACGGCTGGCGAGAGAATGATTTGCGGCAAGAACGACAGCCAGAGTGTCTCTCCACAGCGTCAATTCGAATGCGCCGCCGGTAAATCGGGAGGAGGAGGTCACGACCACGTCGACCTGAGTGGCACACAGAGCAGCCTCAGGCGAAGGGTAAGGACTTTCTGTCAAGCTGATGGTCACGTTGGGATGAGATTGCCCGAACTCGATGATTGCATCCAAGGCTCGCCCGGCGAGGAGGATCCCGTTGGAGCCGATGGAAAGCTTTTGTTGGTCATGTTTGGTGCCGGACCTGGCCAGGGTGAGCGTGTTGTCGAGCTCGAGCAGCACGGAGCGCAGATGCTCCAGGAAGCGCTCGCCGGCCGGGGTTGGGCCGACGCCGCGGGCATGGCGATGAAATATCCGCGTACCCATCGCGTATTCGAGATCGCGGATGCGCCGGCTGAGCGCGGAGTGATCGATCCCTGTACGTCGCGAGGCGCGAAGGAAGCTGCCCTCCTCCGCGACCACAAGTGCATAATTGAGGGTAGCAAGTTGGATGGAGCTCCGCATCTCTGCTCAAAGTCAAGTTGGCGACAAAACGCGTTTGAGCGCTTTTGGCCGCTGCGGGCTATCGCCAAATCTCAGTATTGACACAGGGTGAAACCATCCCTGCGTCTTTAAGCCTTCAAGCAGGATCAGGAGGATAAGGACGATACCTTTCCATTTTTCGGCGAACCTTATCGAGGGCACGTCGCGCTAGCTCCAGAAGGAGAGCGCCACCCGGACTGGTTACTTGCTTGGAAAATCCGGTGCTTGAACAAAGACGGAGCGGCGGACCGGCTCGAGCAGAAGGTCCGCCGTTCCGGGTCGTTCAGATCACAAGGAACGAACCTGCTGCAAGCGACAGACCTGGAGAGAGCGTGGCGAACTGTATTTGAGCTGCGCCACCGATCCCGTCGCTGTCGAAAGAGAGTGCTCCTGTTGAGTTGTTGTAGATGATATGGTCGGAGCTATCATGCGCGGCCGTGCCAGCAAAGAAAGCATCGGATGAAAGGCCTCCCAGCTTAAGCCCGGCAAAAACCGCGTCGTCGAGTTGGATCTTGTCCTGGAGTTTGTTGAAGTCGGTGATCCTGTCGATATTGCCGGCTCCAAGAGCGCTGTTGAACACAAAGGCATCATTGCCTCCGTTACCGCTCAAGATGTCGGCACCGCCGCCACCATTGATGATGTTGGCTCCGCCATTGCCCTGGATGGTCTGGCCGATCTCGTTGCCGGTGAGGTTGATTGCCGTCGTGCTGGACGGGTTCGTGGTGGCGAGCAGCCCGATGGACGAGCTGGCCGAAAGCGCATAGCTCACCGAGGCGAATACCCTGTCGTGGCCCGGGACCGCCGCTTCAATCACCTTGTCGCCGGCATTGTCGACATAGTAAGTGTCGTTGCCGCCATAGCCTGTCAGCGTGTCGGCGCCACCCATACCGTTGATGTAATTAGCACCGGCATTGCCTTGGATCGTCTGGGCGAATTCGTTGCCAACGAGATTGATTGCGGCCGTACCGGAGGGGTTCGTGGTCGCAAGAAGTTCGACCTGCGAGGCTGCCGAAAGGACATAGCTCACCGAGGCGAGCACCTTGTCGGAGCCGCCGGCAGCGGCCTCGACCACCTTGTCGGCAGCATTGTCGACATGATAGGTGTCGTTGCCACCATAGCCGGTCATGGTATCGGCCCCACCCCCGCCGTTGATGACATTGGCGCCGGCATTGCCCTGGATAGTCTGGGCGAACGCATTGCCGGTCAGGTTGATCGCCGTGGTACCGGACGGGCTGTTGGTGGCGAGAAGTTCGATTTCCGATCCGGCCGCAAGCGCATGACTTACGGAGGCGAATGCTTTGTCGGTACCGCCGCCCGCAGCCTCGATCTCCTTGTCGCGGATGTCATCGACATAATAGGTATCATTGCCGCCATAGCCGATCATCGTGTGGCCGCCGGCTCCGTGGAATACATCGTCGCCACTGGTGCCATACAAGATGTCGCTTGTGTCGACGGGAGGCGGGGTGGTTTCGGTGGTAGCGAGGTTGTGCTCCCGGAAAAAGGCCTGCAGTTCGGAGGAGCTTTCAAGCGCGGTGTCGCCGTTCTGCGTTCCCCATTTATAGGTGTAGTCGAAGGCAGGCGTCGGAACCAATGCGGCCCAATGATCGATCATGATTTGCATCTGTTCGGGGGTGGGCATGACATGTCTTCCGCCATCGGAAGTCTCCCAGTTACCGCCGCCAAAGGCCTGGTAGACCGGAACGATGTTGCTAACCGGGATGCCCGATTTCACCGCTGCAGCCACGGCTCGATCGATCATGTCGTAGTCGACCGTGTCCGTTCCCGTGCGCACCGGATAGGGGTCTATTCCGAAATAGTCGATATGCGTGTTGGCCGGATTGTAGGTGTTCG